>NZ_JBYCKN010000093.1:0-11109 GCF_057473405.1 Sulfobacillus sp. TH-112 | reverse complement strand
GTGCCAGACCCGACCTCTTTGATCCGACCCTCCTGGTCGACCAAGACGTAGCCGTTTTGTATCACGGTATCACCACCACACCAGATCCGCCCTGCCTTCAACAATTGGTCGTTCGCCACCATGATTCCCTCCTCGTACTAAATCTTCATTTCCAGTTGTTCGGCCATAATACGCTCTAGGGTCTTTGCTCGCGTATCAATCCCCAGCCAAGCGACTAAAATGACGCCCAGGGCTAGCACAATCGTGCTCACTGCGAATACGCCCCCAAATCCAATACGAGCAAAGGTAAAACCAATAATCAGAGGGGCAAGAATCCCCCCGACACGACCTACCGCCGACGCCGTGCCCATACCGGTCGTTCGATAGGGAGTAGGGTACACTTCCGGGGTATACGCGTATATTCCCGCATAACTACCGTTCATAAAGAATGAAAGACAAAACCCGAAGATGACGATTTCGATGTTGCTATGATAAAGTGCCATCAAAAGAGCAGACACGGCCCCCAACGCCATGTAAAGCACAATAGTGTACTTTCGGCCGAATCTTTCATTCAACCAAGCCGCCGAATAGTAACCGGGAATTTGGGCCAAGTAGATAATAATCGAATAACTAAAACTCTTGGTAATCGTCAGCCCCAACTTCACTAAAAGCGTTGGAATCCAGGTAAAGAATCCGTAATACGCGAAGGTAATCGCAAACCATAACACCCACATCATGGTGGTAATACGGACCGTTCTTCCACGCCACAGGCTGGCCAGATTCTCTTTAAACGTGCCCCCGACACCCGCCGATAACGCATCTTCTGACACCACATGTTCAACTCTCGGCAATGGTTTCCCGGTGGCTCTCAATACGTCATTTTCCAGTTGGTCCACGACCTTATATGCCTCTGCATCGCGATGTCGCGACAAAAGCCAGCGTGGAGACTCCGGAAGTCCACGACGCCACCAAATGAGCAGCAACACCGGTAATGCCGTAATGATGATCACCAATCGCCAGCCGATCGGCGACGTGGGAATGACAAAATACCCCAAGAGAGCGGCGAACACAAAGCCAAATGAGAAAAAGCCTGCTAATGCTCCCACATATCTTCCCCGCACCTTGCTATTAATGAACTCCGACAAATAGGGGGCAATGATTGCGCTTTGAGCTCCGGTGCCAATACCAGCCAACACCCGAAAAACGAAGAAGAACTCCCAATTCCCTGCAAATGCACTAATCAGGGTGGCAATACTATAAAACCCCAACGACCACACCACGATTTTTCGACGTCCAATGAGATCTCCCAGTGTCCCCGATAGAAAGGCTCCGACGAGATAGCCAATTAATAATGCACTTCCCAATAGTCCGGTTTCACCGTCGGTCAGATGCCACCGTGTGATAATGGCTGCTAACACAAAAGCGATGACCGCCCCGTCCATGGCATCAAATGTATAACCCAGCCCTCCCATAAAAAGCAGACGAGTTTGGACTCGGCTCATCGGCAAACGTTCTAACCGATCTAGCAAATGATCCTCCATTTTTAGCACCTCTCATTCCCTCAATGGTCACCAAGTCCCCAAGACCTCTCCCCTGTTGTGATGCAATCGACTGTATGGTAAAGTTTTCTGAAATCATTCCACATCTCCCGAACCAATAGGCCGCATGTGCCTAAGCGCACAATTCGGGTTATTCCGATATTAGGGTCGACGGGAATAATGCGTCCAATATTTCATTGGTATCCATTGAGATCCACTGAGTATGAATGGAGTGATCGTATGGAACTTCGCCATCTCCGATACTTTGTAGCAGTTGCCGAAGAGCTCAGTTTCGGACGAGCTGCTGAGATACTCAATATGTCTCAGCCTCCCTTAAGCAAACAGATCAAAGACCTCGAAGACGATTTGGGGGTGAGTTTGCTGGAACGTACTAAGCGACGAGTGCGACTCACCGCAGCCGGTGAAGACTTCCTCGTCTATGCACGAGATATTCTGCATTTAGCGGATGAGGCACAGGATCGTGCGCGTCTAGTAAACCATGGAGACATCGGAAAACTCGTCATTGGATTTACCGGCACCACGATGTATGATCTGCAGGCCGTTCTCCGGTTGTTCAGTGAGTCGCATCCCCACGTTGAGGTCCGATTACGCCGCCTTTCCACCGCTCTTCAACAAGAAAGCCTCCACGATCGCTCAATATCACTGGGGCATCTTCTCTTACCAGTCCGAGACCCCAATCTCCATTTCTTTCCTCTCCGTCAAGAGCCATTTGTCATGGCACTCTCCACGAGCCATCCTCTAGCCGAGGCGAAAGAGCCACTCAACATGGCACTCTTTGCTGACGATGTCTTTATCGTAACCTCGCGCAGTGCCGGCACCAGCTATCACGACGCCGCGCTGGCCCTCTGCCTTGAAGGCGGATTTGTGCCCCGTATTGCTCTCGAAATGGATCACAGTGAATCCATCGCCGCATTTGTCTCCATTGGCATGGGGGTCTCGCTCGTTCCGCAGTCACTGACCAATCTGCAGATTCATGGCGTCGTATATAAGCGCATCGAAGGAGAACAACCGATGATTACCACGGCTCTCGCCTGGCGAAAGGACGATCGCCCGCCGGTGATTCAAGCGTTCATTGAGTGTACACGTCAATATCTCGATTCCCTCATTAAGTGAACGATCAGAGACCGTCCATCCATTGGCAGCCTTTGGACGCACGCCGAACTTATTTATGAATGCGACGGATGCGGATATGCCTACACGAGGGGGTGAGATGGACTCTTATGCCTTCTGGTCAGCGGTTTGCCGGGCACGGCGGCGGTCGCATGGAACGGGCGTAACGACTGCGCTAACTACATCATGGCTCCACGATCAACCGATCTGGACGAGTTCCGGACACCCACCTTGCGCCCTCGATCCGTGTTACGTCTTGTCCTCCCCTATCTCGTGGCGACGCCACAATACACTATTTTCGGCAAGCCCGCGACAAAATGTTGGGCAGAGGGGATGCCCGTGGCGCTGTCCCGAGAACAATTGCATCGAATGATGGACAATCTGCCGGCAGACCAGTTCGCTGCCCTGGCCGACCTTATCCACATCTGGATCGATGAAGAGGACGAGCCTGTATTAGCGCAAGAACTGGCCGAATCTTGAAAGATGCGCGACGAAATGCAGCGCCGGGCTCGCATGGCATTTTGCTTGGAAAGCTGGGATGCGCCTAATTATCTCGAGGGATTCATGCCCCACGAGCAAATTCGCACATTTCCAGAGGCACCGTGAAACCTGGCCTAATCTCGGAATTTTGTTTTATGAAATTTAGACTATAATTAAAATGTTTCACAAGACGGCTTTCATCGAGGAGGTTCACCCATGGAGATCCGTGTCGCCACACCCAGCGATTTGCCCCAAATCAGAGTGCTCGCTGACCGAGTTTTTCGTTCGCGGCGGGATGGCCACATGGCCGACGAGTTTCCCCATCTCTATGACGAATCCAACGCACATCATTGGGTTATCGCCCAAGATGGTGACACCATTTGTAGCATTGTGGGCGCCATGGTGTGGCCAGCAGTGATGGCCGGCGGTGCCACCACAGTGGCGAGCGTCGGTTCCGTCGCAACCGACCCCAGCTATCGCGGCCGCGGGCTCGCAAGCCAATTACTGCGTCTAGCAGAGCACCGCCTTTCCGACGAAGGCGCCCGTCTGATGTTAATATCGGGAGACTTACCGCTTTACACCAAGTTTGGTGCGCGGGCCATTGGTCGCGTGACATGGCATCCTTTTCCCCAAAAAGTACGCTCCGATAGCTCGTATCACGTTCGTCCCCTGGACCCGCACCAAGATGCCACCGTCATTGCTCGACTGAACCAAACGCGTTCCACACGGTTTGGACGCAGCCATCGGGAACTTGAAATCCTCTTAAGGGTGCAGCCACTCACGGCGGTCGAACAAGGAATACCCACGAGCTACATAGTTGAACGACAAGGACGCCCAGTCACCTACGTCATTGTGAACCATAAGCCGAGTCGCGGATCCGAACCGAGCCGAGTGACGGAGTGGGCTGGTGATCCCCAAGGTCTCCTCGAGGCGATAAGACCGCTACAACAAGAGTCCCTTCACGGACTCCTCATTCCGGTCCTCGACGAGGACCTTGGTCTTATGGCGCTCTTGCCCCACGATCAGCACATCATATCTCAGCCCGTATCATGGCTCACCAAAGTCATTAATGGTCCAGGGCTCATCGCCGACTTGCAAGACGTGTTCCTTGAGCGCACTCAAGACTCTCTCACCATCACATCGCAAGGCGTGGATGCGCTGCAAGTCGATTTCGGAGCCTCTCAGTGGACGGTAACGGCCGCCGATCTTACCGAATGGCTCTTTTCTGTCGACAGCGAGAGCCGACCCGAACCACTGAACGGAATTTGGCCTCTCCCGTGTCTATGGCCCGAAAGTCTGAACTACATCTAAAACACTTCTCATAAAGGGGACGGAAATGACATGATTCGCACCTATCGTGGCGGTGACGAGACCGCATTGATCCAAAGTTGGAATCGCGCCATGCCGGCTGACGGCATCACCGAAAAGGTTCTCATTAATCGGATTCTGACCGATCCTAATTTCAACCCAGAGGGATTCTTTATTGCCGAAGAAGATGGTCACATCGTGGGGGGACTACTGGCGATTGTCCGTAACACCCCCATGTTCGGCACTGATCTTGAACCCCACGATGGCTGGATTACCACTTTCTTTGTCGACCCTCTCTATCGCCGCCAGGGAATTGGCCGGGCCCTCCTGGAGCACGCGGACGCGTTCTTTACGAGCCACGCACGTCAAACTGTGTACTTTGCCTCCTATGCGCCCAACTACTTTGTACCCGGCATTGACGCTGAAAGCTATCCCGAGGGAGCTCAATTACTCCGTGCCATGGGATACCAACGACTCTATCAGGCCGTGGCCATGGACAAGAACTTAGTGGGATTTGCGATTCCGGACGATGTGCAATTATTGGAACGAGAACGCCAAGCCGAAGGATATCTGGTCGAACCTCTCACCCTGCCCTATTTAACTGCTGTTCTGCAGATGAATCATGAAGAATTTGATGCGGATTGGAGTCGGTCGATTCGTGAGGCGCTCAAGGTGGGGGTGCCAATGCGAAATGTCCTCATTGCCCGCAAGGATAGTACGGTCGTCGGTTTTTGCCTCTACGGCGGATATGACGGGATTGGGGAGCGCTTCGGCCCCTTTGGCGTCTCCACCGCGGTACGCGGGACGGGATTGGGCAAGATTCTTCTCTATCGCTGTTTAGAACAGATGCGCCATGATGGCCTGCACTCCGCCTGGTTCCTGTGGACGGGCGAGAAAGAAGCTGCTGGCCACCTCTATCGACGCGCCGGATTCACCGTCACTCGCCGCTTCGACGTAATGAAAAAGACCTTACCATAAAGAAGAGAGGCGCGACATCATGAAGATTATGGCAATTGGCGGGCATGCGGGAGACATGGATTTAACAGCTGGGCCCGCCCTAGTGCAGGCGGTCATGGATGGGCACGAGGTGGTCCTACTCCACCTCACGCCGGGAGAAAAAGGCCATCCCACCCTAGGCTACGATGCCTATGCGCTACAAAAATCGGGGGAAGCCACTGCCTTCGCGAACCACATTGGGGCTCGAGCCCGATTTCTTCCTTACCGAGATGGGGAATTACCGGTGACCGATCAGGTGAAATTTGAGGTCGCGGAGCTCATTCGTGAAGAAAAGCCCCAGATTGTGGTCACGCATTGGAAGAACAGCATTCATAAGGACCATGCCAATACCTACCTCATTGTCGAAGATGCCATTTTTTACGCCGAAATCAATACCTATGCCAGTCACTTATCCCCGCACAGCGTGCGTCAAGTCTACTATGCCGATAACTGGGAAGACCCGTTTGACTACCAGCCCGACATCTATGTGGAACTCCGCGACGAAGCCTACCAACTGTGGTTGAAGGCTGCTGAACAGTATGCCTACGCACGAGGAGAAACGGGCTTTCAACATCTTGAGTACTATAAGGCACTCTTCGTGGTGCGCGGACTCCCCCATGGGTCCCCGCGAGCGGTCGCCATTGCGCGACCGGACTGGTCTCGGCTAAAGAAAATTACATCTCTTACGGAAAGAGGGTAACGGAGACGGTATCTCTCGGCATTGATGAATTGCTTCATCACCACACCGATCTTATCGATCAAAAACGCATCGGCCTCATTAGCCATTACTCGATGACCAATACCCAGTTAATCCCGGTCATCGACTGTTTGCGAAAGTCGACACACGGCCGTCTGGTCCGACTCTTTGGACCGGAGCACGGAGTCCTCAATGCGGCCCCGGAAGGTGAATCGATCGCCTTCATGGATGATCATCACACCCAGCTTCCCGCCTTCAGCCTCTACGGCGATATGAAGGCGCCCACAGCAGAAATGCTGGATGGTCTTGATGTGCTCATCGTGGACCTGCAGGATATCGGTACTCGCTATTACACCAATCCCAGTACGCTCTATCACACTCTCTTCGCCGCAGCCCAAAGCGATGTCGCGGTTGTTGTGCTCGATCGCCCCAATCCCCTAGGGGGGATAAAACGTGAGGGGCACATTCTGGAACCCGGATATGAATCCTTTGTCGGTAGGATTCCCGTGCCAATTCGCCACGGCCTCACCATGGGCGAACTCGCACTCTTCATGCAATCCCGATTTGTTCCCGAGGTGCCACTGGAGGTGGTCCCTATGTCGGGGTGGTCTCGGCACATGATGTGGCCCGATACCCACCTTCCCTTCGTGTCCCCTTCGCCCAATACCACCCACTTTGACATGACGCTCCTTTATCCGGGCACCTGCCTCTTTGAGGGTACCAATGTAAGTCTTGGCCGAGGCACCACACATCCTTTCGAATGGATTGGTGCGCCTTGGGTTGATGGTCATGAGCTGGCCGATTGGTTTAATAATGCGGAGGTCCCCGGCATTATTGCGCGTCCCGTCTATTTCAATCCTTGGCGCTCCCTTTATGCGGGAGAATTGGTGCAAGGGGTACAACTGCACGTTATCGATCCCAGCCAGGTCCATAGTCTACGGACCGGGGTCACCCTCCTAAATGCGTTTCAGACCCTCTACCCCGACCAATTCCAGATTGTCTCAGCCGATGATACCCACCATCCGTTCTTTGATTTGCTCTCTGGCGGCTCGCGTCTTCGCCAAGCCATCGCCGACGGAACCACGAACACCTATTTTGACGAGGAAGCTGACATTATCGCACAGTTTTCAGACAGCATCGCATCCTACTTGCTCTATTAATAGGGTAGGCGCGGGGGAGAATCTACTTTTTTACCTAAGGTATGCTCGACATCTTCTCTAGAGAGGGAGGCATTGCTACGAGCATGAGTCCGCGAGTAGCCGGACTCTTTCTTCTGTGGTCTCTTAATACGTGGTCCCTACCCAAGGGATAGGAGCTACGGGCTATCCTGTTCGGCATGATGCCGAACGGCTGTCGAAGGCCACCCTGCGACTAGGCTTCTAATCACACTTGGGTAGCCACCGACACCCTTACCCCAAGGGACGTCCGTCCGACCACATCCATTCTCTCGTCCTACCGCAAGCGGCCCCTCTTAAGACCGTAGAGAGGCCGCTTACGGTGTTTATCGAGCCTCAGTCACGGAGCCTCTACGGTCATCAAAATCCTGTCGGTACCACATGTCTCGACTGGAAAAGACTGCGTAGTCGCTTACCGCCAACGCATTCCCACTCTAAGGCTTTGGCTGATCGTCCGACCCGATCAGTTGTTGCAATTGCTTTAATTGATGAGTCCAGCCATACTGCGCGCCTGAAATTTCTTGTTGAGCTTCCGGACGAAATCCGGTTTGCTCCAAATGCACCTGCGTCATACCCTCAGGCGACGACGAGAGCGTCCATGTCACTGTCGTCCGATGTGGTCCGGCCACTCCTTCAGTGCTCCAAGTATATGAGAGCACTGTGGGCTTCTCAGCGACTAAAATCTCCCCATCCACAATCCCGTTCCATCCCGTCGCCGCCTTGCCGCGAAACTGAAAGCGATTCCCTACGATGGCCTGAAAGTCTTCGGTCTCGAAGAACGTCCACTGCGATAATATAGAAGCGTCTGTCAACGCCTCCCATACGTGCTCGATGGAACTTTTGATCTCATAGTCCAATACCACGGTTTCAGTCACGAATTATTCTCCTCCAGCATGTTTTTCAATCGATCCATTTGTTGGGTCCAGAATTGCTCATAGAAAGATACCCACTCCTGTACTTCCCGTAATCGGGTGGCATTCAGACGGTAGCGGGATTCGCGCCCCACTTTACGGTCCTCCACCAGACCCGCTTCTTTGAGGATCGTCAAATGCTTAGCCACACCGGTACGGCCCATAGGGAACTCGGCGGTCACGGCGTAGAGCGGAAGTTCCCCTGCCTGTGCCAGCATGTCCAACAACTGACGGCGCGTGGGATCGGCAATAGCGCTAAAGACATCTCTCGTGGAAACATCTCCCTTCAACAAAAGACACCACTTGGTGGCATAATCAATAATATGCCACCAAGTGGTGTCGTGTCAAATATTGGTCATCATGACATCAGTCGCGTCGCAATCTCTTCCCTAGGCGTCAACCTCTTCTATGGCCTCCGCTACCACGCGGCGAGCGACCGGGAAGTGACACAGATGTTGATGATTGTTACCGGGCCAGGGTTGCAAGACGGGAGACTCGACATGACAGATATCCTGTACATACTTGCATCGGGCCGCAAATCGACATCCCGCGGTGACGTCCAAAGAAAAGTCTCCCAAAGGAATATAGCGGTCGGGACCTGGCTGCTCTAATCCGCGAAGTACCGGAACCGCACTCAACAGCGCTTGGGTATACGGATGCACTGGGGTGCGAATAATTTCGTCGGTCGTCCCTTCCTCCACGATTTCTCCTTGGTAGATGACATAGATTCGACCATCATCCCCGATGTAGCGTGCGGCCGCTACATCATGGGTGATAAACAGCAGTCCAATACCATAGTTCTTCCGCAAATTTTGCAGCAGTGTCAAAATACCTAGGCGAAGTGACACGTCAATCATGGACACCGCCTCGTCCGCCACCAGAACGGTCGGCTCCACGGTGAGCGCACGGGCAATCACCACCCGTTGCCTTTGGCCACCGGATAACGTATGGGGATATTTGGGCAGTACAATCTCGGGATTCAGTCCCACCAATTCTAATAGCTCTCGAGCTCGCCGGACCAGGTTCTGGGTGGACTTCCCATGACGCTTAGCATGGTGCGTCAAAGGCGCCATCAGGGACTGATAGATGGTCCGGGAGGGATTTAACGCCGCATAGGGGTCTTGTTGGATGAGTTGTACCCGTCGCAGCGCATCTTGCCGCTCTTGACGACTCATAGCACCTAAATCGATACCATCAAACAGGATTTCACCGGAGTCATAGGTCTCCATTCCCGTCAGCATCCGACCAATCGTCGTCTTTCCGCAACCCGACTCTCCGATGAAGGCGACAGCTCCCGCATCGGGAATGGTGAAGTTCACACCTTTTACAGCCTGAACCGCGCCTTGACTGAGAATTCCCCCACGTGCAGCAAATGTTTTTGTGACATTTCTCACTTCAATCATGTTGGCTCACCCCGTGACAACTGACTAGGCCGTCTCCATGCACAACTTGGGCCGTCGGATCGACCGTATCGCAAATATCCATCCTGATAGGGCAGCGCTCACGAAACACACATCCCCGAGCTGGAATCGTCGCCAAATCGGGCGGGGTGCCCGCCAAGGGTTTCGCATCCTCGAGTCGCCCGGTTATTCGCGGAATGGCGTGAATGAGCCCCTTCGTATAAGGATGTAGGGGGTTACGTAACAATGACCCCGTGGGTCCCTCCTCTACCACCCGGCCCGCGTACATAACGACCACGCGATCAGCCATTTCAGCGACTACACCCATGTCATGCGTAATGATGAGCGTAGTGAGTCCACGTTCACGATGAATTTGCCGCACAATCTCCAGCACGGCCTGTTGCGAGAGCATATCGAGAGCCGTGGTCGGCTCATCCAATATGACCACTTTCGCCTTGAGCACCAAAGCAAAGACAATCCCCACGCGCTGGCGCATGCCCCCCGACAACTCATGTTGGTAAGACGTCAAGACTCGATCTCCATCCATTCCCATACGTTCTGCTAATGCCTTCGCTTCATGCAATAGTGCCCGCGGATCGGCCACCTTGTGTGAACGAGCTAGGTCAAGTAGTTGAGCTCCCACCCGCTTTAAGGGATTTAGCGAATTAGAGGACGCTTGAAACACAAATCCAAAGTGTGACCCATGGATCCGACGCAACTGCTCCCCTTGAAGCTTCAGCACGTCACCGGCTCCGTCGGCAAAGACAGCCCCTTCGCGAATTTTTCCCGGGGGCTTAATGGCATTCATAATGGCCATCGCCAAGGTGGTCTTCCCGGAGCCCGATTCACCAATGAACCCCGTGATTTGACCCCCGCGGATTTCTAAAGACACCTCTTTAAGGGCCGCCAGGGTGCCACGATCCGTTTGATAGGTGACGGTTAGGTGACGCACATGAATTCCGGTTTCTTGCACCGGCATTTCCACTGTACTCACGGTTAGCCCTCCCTCAATCGTGGATTGAAGATCTCGTCTAAGGCATCAAGAAACAGCACGATACCTAACGTTAACAACAGAATCGCCACTAATGGAGAAAGCAAATAGGGCAGTGCCTTTGGACTCTCCATGGCTCCTCCGGTAAACACGGCTAAATTTAACATCACGCCCCAGTTATTGACATGGAAGGGAACGACCCCCAGATAGAATAATCCGACCTCGGCGTAAATCGCGCCCGTAATCGACACCAAAAGGTTCATTGCAATATATGGCCCCATATTAGGCAGAATTTCAAAGAAGAGAATGTGCCACCAAGGTAATCCCATGGTTCGCGCCGATTCAATAAATCCTCTCTCACGTAAGGACAAGGTTTGCGATCGTACCGCCCGTGCCAATCCTCCCCAACCGGTAATGCCTAAGATAAAGCCCATAGCAATCGGTTCTCCAAAGTTCCACACGGTCGACAGCACAATGAGTAAGGGAAACGACGGAATGGTGAG
>NZ_JBYCKN010000092.1:0-5247 GCF_057473405.1 Sulfobacillus sp. TH-112 | reverse complement strand
GACTCGGGCATGTTTTGCATAAAAATGAGGTTCCGAATGCGGGCCATCGGCCACAAATTCCCTAATCCCATACTTCAAGGACTTTATGAAAAGTCTCCTAGATACCCTTCCCCTTTTTGTGAGATCCGATATCGCGCTCCCTCTCGTCGAAGGAAATCCCGAACACCCGAAGGGATTTCTCACCGACTTCAGCGCTGAGATGTCACGGGTTCCTCCTAGCCTCACCGTATTGTTACCACCGGACAGTCGTCATTCACAAACGATTTATATACCTCAGGGAACCCTGACGCTCTCCCCCCGCGATGAGCCCGCGAGCCTTGAGGGCGAATCGGCGCAGCTTTCCTCCATGAGAGACCACGCCCCTTTTCTATCTCTTCCGGGGTCTCTATATCAACTCGCCCCAGGCAAAGTGGGGATCATGCACCACTATCAGTGGGTCTGGCACGGACAGACACCGCTATTGCTCACCATCCGGCTCTTGAATAAATTCCAGTGACAGACCTGAAGGTATTTATCGCCTTCTCCGCGAAATCCCACATATGAATATCGAAAAGCGGCATTGGCCCGCCATAAGTTATGGTCTTGGAAATCTTGGCACCAACATTTTTTCCCAGGCCTTCGCAACCTATATTCTCTTTTTTTATATCGACCATCTCGGGGGGCCGCTTGGCCCGATCACGATCGCAATGAGTGTGCAGAGCGTGTGGCATGCCGTGCTCAATCCCGCCATGGGGCTCTGGTCAGACCGGACTCGCACACGATGGGGACGACGGCTTCCCTATATTGCGGTAGGCTTTATTCCTCTTGGTTTCGCCTTTTGGTTGCTCTTTACCCCAATCGTGAATCGGGCCTGGTTGGTCTGGTACTTTCTTGGGATTGTCGCACTTTTTGATGGTCTCTATCTTATGGTCGTGATCAATTGGACCAGTCTCTTCCCCGAAATTTACCGTACATTAAAGATTCGCGCTGAGGTGGCTCGATGGCGCCAGGGATTTGGCATCGCTGCGCTCATGATTGGTGTCTCCTTGCCTCCAATTCTGTATGGGCGATTCGGATGGAGTACCATGGCGCTCATATTGGCCATTATTGGGACGCTCGGATTTTTAGGAGTCATTGCCGGCCACCGGCATCCGCCCGCGCATCTGGCGCCACCGACTCCCACGGACGAGCCTCTGTGGAGACCGTTTTGGCAGGTTCTGAGACAACCCGGGTTCCCCCGATATCTTGTGATGAACTTTTTAGTGCAATTTGTCTTGGTACTGATTCCCGCAGCCATGCCATTTTATGCAAAATACGTGCTGCATCTTAAACACATTCAATTATCCCTCATGCTAGGGAGCACTTTTATTGTCGCCATTATCACCGTATATCCGTGGTCCCGCGTCATTCAACGCCTCGGTGCACATCGCTCCTTACGCATCGCCATTATCCTATTAACTCTTGCCGTTATCCCCTTTCTCTTCGATGATACCTTTCTCACCAGTCTCATCACCGCGATTGTGCTAGGTCTGGGTCTCGGAGGATTTCTCATGTTGATTGACATTGTTATGGCAGAGATCATTGACCAGCATGACCTCGTTCACCGAGCGCGCCGGGAAGGGGCGTTTTACGGTGTCAACGGATTCATCCTCCGTTTTGGTACCACCCTCGAAGCCATCGTGGTCTATCTCGTGTTTCACTTCAGCGGGTATCATGCCAACTCTTACGGTATTGCATCGCAGTCGGTTCGCGACGGTATTCGGATTTTGATGGCTGGCGTGCCAATCGTTGCCCTCATAGCAGCGGCGATTGTGTTTTGGCATCCGCCCGCTTTTCACAACCCATCACACGCCTCACAGGATCTCTAGACCACTTCGCTCAAGCATAAAATGTTCCTAATTCGGCATTCTAAGGTGGGCTGAAGGTGAAAAGGAGGCATATAAGATGGAAGAGTCTATTGTCAATTCCTGTTGTTGTTCTAGTTGCGCTGAAGGTCATTGCGCAGACACCTGCGCGTGCGCTGGAGACTGCTCGTGCAATAACTGCGCGTGCGGCTCCTAACACGCGACCCTCTGTTGTTCCTCAGGCACAAGAGCGATGAGTAGGACTCTTGTGCCTTTTTATTTCCCACTCATCACCAATGACGCATTCTGACCCCCGAATCCAAACGCATTCACCATGACCGTGTGCACACGCGCCTCAACCGCTCGTCCCTTAACCACAGGAAAGTCTATCGCCGCATCCAGATTTCGAGTACCTAGCGTGCCCACGACCAGTCCCGACTCAAGGCTCCGAATCGCGGCCATAGCAGACATCACCCCAGAAGCAGCCATGGTGTGTCCGATGTGTCCCTTAATCGACGTGACCCATGGTTCAAGCGACTGCTCCTTAAAGAATCTCTTTAAAGCGGCAATCTCGGCGGCATCTCCTACTATCGTACTGGTTCCATGGGCGTACACCGCGTCAACCGCACCCGTGAGATGCGACCGCTCCCAAGCCATGTGCATCACTCGCGCTTCATATTGCCCTTCGGGTTCCGGACTTGTGACATGAAATCCATCGGCAAGACTGGCATATCCTCGTACCACGGCATGAATCGGCGCCTGACGACGCTCGGCCAAGTCGCGCCGTTCCAACAGCAGCATACCTGCCCCCTCTCCCATCACGAACCCATCACGGTCACGATCAAACGGCCGTGATGCCAAATCAGGATTCGTCGAGCGAGACAAAGCTCGTGCACGCATGAGACTATGATACACCACGGGAGACAATAGACTCTCTACTCCGCCCGCCAGCGCGTAATCGACTTCGCCATTGGCCACCATGCGAACGGCCTGCCCGATGGCATCAACCGATGACGCACAGGCGGTACTAATGGTCAAGAGTGGGCCATGAAGATTCCAATGTAAAACGAGATGGGCTGCCGGAATATTGGGGATCACTTGTGCCATTAACCGGGACGGTACCCCCCTAGGTCCCAGGTCGTCAAGCTGCTGAGTCGCCTCAACCAAGGATGGTACACTTCCCATGGTGCTTCCCACCACTACGGCCGTTCTCAGCGGTGGTAATTCGCTTAACCCACTTCCGTCCACCGCTTCAATAGCGGCCCCAAGGGTCCACTTGGTCAACCGATCCATCGATCGTAGCCGCTGCGGATCCACGACCTCGCCTAAAAAAACCGGCTCTTCGACCGTGGCCGCCATGCCAGACACTTCATTGCCCCATGCGTAGGCATGGATCCCGCCGCCACCATCCACCAAGGTCTCCCAAAAGCGTTCCATACCCACTCCGATCGGGGATACAATACCCATCCCGGTGACGACGACCTCCTGCAACTTTGTACACCTCCGAAAGCATATGAGACCACATTATATGACCTAGTCATTATATCATGAAAAACCCCTGTCTGCGGAGCGCAGGCAGGGGAACTGTTACTTGCTCGATTGATGGTGGATAGATACCTACACCACCATAGCTACGAAAAGGAAAGCAATATAAACCAAGGAAAATCGAAATGTCTTCTGGGACCAACTAAATTCGCTGGCCGATTCTTGCAGTAGCTTGATATTATAAATGAGAAATACCACCCCGACAGCCACCGCGGTAACCAAATAAACCACGCTGACCGTCCGGGTCATATAAAGGCCTACCGACACCAAGACGGCGGCCACCGCATAAATAAGTCCTTCCACTTTGGTCGTCCGAACCCCTCGCATAACCGGCATCATGGGAATGCCAGCATTTTTGTAGTCCTCCTGCTTATAAAGAGCCAACGACCAAAAATGCGGCGGCGTCCACATAAAAATCAAAAGGAACCTTAAGATTGGGTCTAGCGCTAGGTGCACTGTGACAACGGTCCACCCCACCACCGGCGGGAGCTCCCCCGCTGCGCCGCCAATCACAGAATTTTGTACCGATCGGCGCTTGAACCATATCGTATAAATAAAGACATAAAATATATACCCACTTAGCAGAGCCGCTGCCGTAGTCCAATTGACCAGCACTCCCATACCCATAAAAGCGACCACACCAGCTATGGTGCCAAACCATAGAGCACTTGACGCAGAGACTCTCCCGGTACCCACGGGTCGTCTTCTGGTGCTGCGCATCATCCGATCGATATCCCGATCCCACTACATGTTGACTGCGTGCGCTCCTCCAGCGGGAAGTCCTAACCCTAAAAGGGTATACACCGTGACCTGCCATGAAGGAAACCTTCGTCCGGCAACCACCATGGCACAATAGGCGGTAATCATCAGCCACACGACAGTCCCCGGTTTGGTTCATTCAATATATGCTTTGACTGTTGCCCATCCCCGACCAATCATGACTCGCCACACCTTTATCACGCTAAAACAGACGCCACATCGATTCCAAGGGTGAGACCGATGGCCCCACCCTTGGTTGCATTCCACTATCCCGGTATCCCTGGGCCCTCTGGAGGCGCCGGCGGGGCTTCCGTGTGACCTGCTTTTGCCCCAAATTCTGCCGCATCTCGGTCGCGGTCAAATCGCAACGCAAGAAACCGCAATGTGAGCAACAAACTAGCCATAATCACCAATTGGAAGCACCACCAGAAAATGTCCCACCAATGTGGCATTCCCGGTGAACTCGGAATGAAATATGGGAAATGCGGGAAAAACCCCTTCATTCCACTTCCTCCTCTCCCAAGTACGTGCCCTTATAGCAAGTACAACACTACGTACACCACAACCCAAGCGAAGACAGCAAATGTCCAAAAATAGGTTGCGGCATCCACGTCCCAATGATTCTCCACCGTATAGCCACCGATGCGCCGACCTCGGATGTTGGCGGCCAAAAGAACAAATCCTGCAACCAAGGCCACCAGCAACCAGATGCCTGTCAGCACATAGTAAACTTCGGCGGTCGGGTCCGTCACAGGCACTGCCATGTGGGATAGAAGAATCCACTGCAGAAAAATGCTTGCCCCGCCCAGTACACCGACCCAGAAACTCAATGACAAATATCGCCTCATGGTCGCATTATTACCGTGAAAAATGGCCATACGGCCTGACCGCGCTAGGAACCCACTTACCAGCATAAATAGCGTAATAATGGCCCCTAGAACTTGACTGTATGGGCCGACCCTGCCACCGGCAGTAAGATAACGGGCGGCGATCAGCGTGACGAAGATCACGCTCATGCTGGCTAGGAATATGCCAAATCCGGCACGAAGCGGACGTAATTGCAATTCCTTTTCGGCGTCATGCGTCGCCATAGAATTCTCTCCTTCCACCTATGCTTGCG
>NZ_JBYCKN010000091.1:0-4124 GCF_057473405.1 Sulfobacillus sp. TH-112 | reverse complement strand
TGGAACGCAAGTAGAGTGAGATGATGCGTCCAAGCGCCTCCATGAAGGATTGGACTTCTGATCCGGCCCGTCCCAAGAGCATAAATACCTCGAACGGATTGCCGTCCACTTCGTTAATGACAACCCGTGCGGTTCCAGCAGGTGTCTCCTTGCGGTAGGTTCGACCATTGACTTGGGCCGGAACGGGGTAAACTTCCACGTCTGCCCCGGTATCCAGATAAGCCACTGGTGACGCCACTTCAGTCGACTCTGCCTTATTATTGTCCGCCAAATGCAGCACTTGCTCCTGACGGCTCTGATCACGATAGATGGTAACCCCTTTACATCCCAAATCGTAGGCCAACTCATAGAGACGAGCAGTGTCTTCCATGGTGTAGGTGCTCGGAGCATTGGCGGTCTTCGAAATGCTCGAATCAGTCCATCGCTGGATGGCGGCTTGGACGTAGATGTGCTCCTCAGGCGTCAGATCCATTGCCCCCACGAAATAGCTGGGAAGCTCTTCCCCTGGGTGCGCTTCTATCCACTCCTGAGCGACTTCTACATATTGCTCGTCGAATCCGAGACGCGACTGCCGATAATAGGTCAAGGCGTAGAATGGTTCAATCCCCGTACTGGTGCCGACCATCGACCCTACAGTGCCTGTTGGCGCTTGCGTCAAAATCGTTACATTTCGAGTGCCGTGCTGGCGAATCTCACCCCGAACAGTCTCGGGTAACCGCTGCATAAACCCGCTCTCTAAATATTTTTCGGCATCAAATGCAGGAAACTGCCCTTTCTCTTTGGCTAGCTCCACATCATATAAGTAGGCCTCGGTTGCAATGAATTCGTAGAGCTTATCAATAAAAGCAATAGACTCCGGGCTCCCATAACGCAGGCCTAGCCGAATTAATAGTTCGCCGAGTCCCATGGTCCCTAGCCCAATTCGTCGCTCCCGTTGCTGATTTTGATAATTTTGGTCAAAGAAATACGGTGTCGCGTCCACAATGTCATCTAAGAATCGTGTCCCCATCCGCACCGTCACGCGCAGAGCACTCCAATCGACGTCTTTGGTCTCTTCCCTATAAAAGGCCGCCAAATTGACGTGACCCAACGTACACACTCCCCATGCTGGCAGAGGCTGTTCAGCACAGTTATGAACTATCAGACCATTAGCCGAAAAGGCATGTGTACTTGGCTCGGTCAAATCATACACATCTTCCACGCCATCATCATAAATGCGCCGAACATGAGCGACCCACTCTTCGTGATGCGGGGTATCTTTGATGAGGTCCCATGCCACTCTCAGATCGGTCTCGCGGCTTTCACTAAGAAAGCCTATGTACCGCATAAATCCACCGAGACTATCTCCCTCAATCACAAGACGATATAGCGGCTGCGCAAATTGTGATGCATGATTGCGATCGTGCAGCTCTAGGTCGGTACCCATTTCAATGCGACTATAAAGAGAAAAGTTCAATAGTACTTGCTGTGTTTCTTGAAGCAGTTTTCTACTCGACGCATTCAGGTACACCTGAGGAGAAAAAGGCTCTGCTAACTGCACTCCACCATTGGCTTCAAAAATGGCCTGTAAGAATCCCCTTTGCATATCCTCGTTGCCGACTAAAATTCCGTCAGGTACCTGTAACTTATTAGCCTGAAGTCCTGTAGACCGCGCATAAGCCACATAGGCGGCCTGCCCGGACACGTCATGGTGACCCTCGAGATAATTGGCCACTGGCATACCACTCATTACATTGTGGTGGAATTCCTCGGCCCCTTCAGCCACCATCCACCCCAAGATTTGTCCGTCTTTCAAGGATCCAGAATAGCCAAATCCTCCGGTTTGATGGCGCACACGAATCGCCTCCCCGATGTGGAGGGACCGCGCTTGCATCCACCCCCGCTGTTGACTGTAGATTTGATGATCTGCCGTCAATCGCACCATATAGCCTTCATCGGTTTCCACAGTCACCACCGGCTTCGTGCCGGTCCTAAACATCGCGGAGCCCATCTTAACCGACCCTCTGCCAAAGCGGGAATCGACAACTACCGGGACCGGTACTTGTTCACGATACAGATCGTCCGCCCTCTTCAGTCCTTCGGCGGTGGCAATCAGAGTATCCCCCGTGACACAAGGATTGGTGCTAATCAAAGGATTAAAATACCAACTATTCGAATCCTTTTCATGACGTTCATCAAATACAATCCCGGGTTCGGCAGCTTGCCAGGCACCTTCTATGATGGCGGCCCAGAGATCGCGAGCCTTCACGGTTTCGTAATGTACCACCGGCTTACCATGAGCCTGCCATGTCTCTAAGTTGCCATCCCAGACCTCATCGTACTCAGGATCCGTGGTGTCCGGAAACACCAGATCCCATGAGCTATCTTGCTTTACCGCGCTCATAAAGCGATCAGAAATACGAATACTAATGTTGGCATTTTCCACCATACCTGGGGTCTTCTTGATTTCGATAAAACGCCATACATCGGGGTGCCAGTCTTCAATCTGCAACATCAGCGCACCGCGCCGTGAACCTCCCTGCTCCACCAGTCCGGTCGCCCGAGAAAAAAGGTCCATCCATGACACCGCTCCTGACGATCGACCATTGACCCCGCGGACTATCGCGCGTGACGGTCGCAATGATGAAATATTGATGCCCACGCCACCGCCACGACTCATGATTTCAATCATTTGCCCCAACGTCTCGACAATCCCTTGTCGACTATCCTTCGGGCAGGGTATCACATAACAGTTAAATTACGTGAGATTTTGATCGGTACCAGCCCCAGCCCAAATCCTTCCGCCTGGTCCAAAACGTAATGCCCCAATTTCCTTAGCAAAGCTGTCTTCGACATCTTGTTTGACTTTGGATTTCTCCACTGAAGCCACACCGCGTGCAATACGTCGAGCTACGTCGTGCACCGTGGTTTCTAAAGGACGGTCACATTCATTCTGCCGCCGCTCTATAAATTCACCTTTTTGCGGTCCAGAGATTAGCTCAATCGACAGATACCCGTTGTCCAAAATTTCTTTCACGATGCCAATATCCTTTTTAGGCCACTTGGGATGGGCTTCAACCAGTGCAATCACCAAGTCGCCCATTTGGAATCCCCGACTAGGATCCTTCAAAGTATAACGATCTAAAAAAATTTTCCAGCTCAGTTCTGATGCAAACCCGGTTTCCAATTCCATTCGCGGTACTCCCCCTCTAATCCGATAAACGATGTGCTTGAATCAACCGTTCTAGCTCTTGGCGAAATCCTTCCACATCAGTAAATTGTCTGTACACCGATGCAAACCGTACATAGGCCACTTCGTCGAGTTCGCGCAGTTCACGCATGACCAGTTCGCCTATCGATCGCGTAGATATTTCTCCATTCGACTCATCACGCACATTGCGTTCGACCCGGTCGACCGCCGTCTCCAGTGACTCCAGAGAGATCGGGCGTTTTTCGCAGGCAGTGAGAAGTCCATGCAAGATCTTGGACCGGTCAAATGCTTCACGACGACCATCTTTCTTGACAATCCAAATGGGAATGTCCTCCACCCTTTCATAGGATGTGAATCGGCGATGGCAGTCCAAACATTCCCGTCGACGCCGGATCGCTTGTCCATCCTCAGCGGGCCGCGAATCTAATACTTTGCTGTCAAGATAATGACAAAACGGACAACGCATAGCAAAATCCCCTCTATCTAGTACATGGTCCATTATATTACCTACTAGATATTGATCACAAGAAATAGCGCCTACTTGCCATCGGCCCGCACAACGCAAAAACCCGCGTCCTCACGCGGGTTTTGGTTCCTTCGTCGTTACCCGAAAAAAATTTATTTATTTAAAATCATAAACGCCCAGATTGCCGATCCCGCCATCAGCACCACCCCAAGGGGCCAACTGCCAATACCAACGATAGATCCTACGGTAATGAGCGCTCCAATACCAAATCCCCACTTAGTTAACCGCAAGCGCGGACGTTGCCGTTCCATGTTACTCCACTTTCTCGGTAACATCGGGTCATCCCCCCTCTTCTTCTTTCATCATACACCCCACCGCACTAACAATGCTAATCACCCAGTTGCTGCACTACTAGATGACCCGAATGCGTCACCTCGATTAAGGCTTTAGATACCTCCAACGGACTGG
>NZ_JBYCKN010000090.1:0-10185 GCF_057473405.1 Sulfobacillus sp. TH-112 | reverse complement strand
GGCATTCGACATCACAGCCTTGATCCGTCGAGACTCTGGGTGATTCGGCACATAATAGAGGTCACACTCGGGATCAGGATTGTCCAGGTTTATGGTGGGTGGCAATACCTGATGCTTTATTGCCAAGATGGACGCTATCATCTCCACGGCCCCCGCAGCGCCTAACAAATGACCCGTAGAGGACTTGGTCGATGAAACCGCCAACCGATAGGCATGATCGCCAAAGACTCGCTTAATGGCTAACGTCTCGCCAATATCTCCTTTGGGAGTTGAGGTACCATGCGCATTAATGTAGTCAATCTCTTTGGGATCCATATTGGCATCCTTTAAAGCGCGTTGCATGGCCTGCGAAGCTCCGACGCCTTCAGGGTGTGGTTCCACCACGTGATAGGCGTCTGAAGAGCGTCCATATCCTGCAAGTTCTGCATAGACATGGGATGCCCCTCGTTTGGTCGCATGAGACAATGATTCAATGACCAAAAATCCGGCACCTTCGCCCATCACAAACCCATCACGGTCGCGATCAAACGGACGACTCGCGTGTTCGGGATCATCGTTGCGCGTCGACATGGCCCGCATAGAACAAAATCCCGCAAATGCCAAAGGAATTAAAGCAGCTTCGGTTCCTCCTACTAACATGACATCAGCTTCACCGTGCTGAATGGCTCGCAATCCTGACCCAATGGCATTGCCTGACGAGGCACAAGCCGTTACCACGGTTTCATTGGGCCCCTGCAAGTTCAGGCGAATCGCCAACTGCCCGCCAGCCATATTACCAATCATTTTAGGAATAAAGAACGGATTCACTCGGGAGGGCCCGCGCTCCAACAGCACTTGGTGCTGCTCAGTGAACGTTTGCATACCTCCGATTCCATTGCCGACCACCACTCCGACGCGCTCCGGATCGAAATCCTCTCCCATGGCGGCATCGCTCCATGCTGCCTCAGCAGCGACAATCGCCAATTGGACAAAACGGTCCAGATGTCGAAGGTCTTTACGGTCAAAATACGCACCAGGGTCAAAATCTGTTACCATAGCGGCCATACGCGTCGGATAGGCAGACAAGTCGTATTCGGTAACCATCCCAATTCCGCTTTTGCCACTGGTGATGCCAGCCCAAAACTCATCCAAGGAAGATCCGACGGGGCTCACAATCCCCATCCCTGTTACTACAACACGTTCCATGGAAATCCGCCGATCTCCTCTCTACCAGGAGAGAAAGTCTCATTTGAGACCTCTCTCACCTACGAATTTTCGCGGATGTATTCGACCGCATCATTGACCGTCGAAATCTTTTCCGCCTCATCATCAGGAATTTCTAGTCCAAACTCTTCTTCAAGGGCCATGATGAGTTCCACGATGTCGAGACTATCGGCACCAAGATCGTCAATGAAAGACGATTCCAACGACACTTCGTCCTCTTCAACACCGAGTTGGTCGACAATAATTTCCTTCACCTTATCAAAAATCTGCTCTTTACTCGCCACAAATCCCACTCCCTTAAATTAGTTGGTGTGCTACGTCGTGTGACTAATCCATCACCAGGCCACCATCAACCACAATGGTTTGCCCGGTCACGTAATCGGCTTGAGTTAAATACCATACAGCGTCTGCCACTTCTTCCGGCCTCCCGGCCCGTCCCAATGGGACCGACTTAATTAACCCGTCAAATGCCTCTTTGGACATATGCTGGGTTAAGTCTGTCTCAATGAGGCCCGGCGCCACCACATTCGCGGTAATATTTCTTGAAGCCATTTCACGTGCTAAAGAACGAGTAAATCCTATCACGCCAGCTTTTGCCGCAGCATAGTTAGCTTGTCCGGCGTTTCCTAGGATACCCGCAATCGAGGCAATGTTGACAATGCGACCAAATCGCTGTTTCATCATCGGCTTAATTGCTGCCCGCGATAAAGTAAATACGCTGGTCAGATCGGTCTGAATGACATCCTGCCAATCACTGTCCTTCATCCGCAATATCAGCGTATCACGTGTAATACCCGCATTGTTAATGAGCACATCAATCCGTCCAAAACGATCCATCACGGCATCAATGACGGACCCCGCTTGAGACACATCCGAAACATCCGCAGGGATTAGAAGACAATCCGATCCCAGTTCTCGAACCAATCGCTCGGTCTCTTGGGCGGCCTCTTGGTTGCCACGATAGTTGACGGCAATCATCATTCCCTCATGGGCCAACTTCAGCGCTATGTGACGTCCAATTCCTCGGGAGCCCCCGGTCACCAAAGCCACCTTTTCACGCCATGATATCGTCATCTTCATCCTACTTTCCTGGGATTGACAGGTTTGGCTGAGGCTCTCCAACCGCAATTCGTTGCTATTATAGCCTCCGACCTAGACCAGTTCAAGTGCTTTTCGGAGACTATCCAGGTCTTGGACCGAAGTCACCGTAGCCTGGCGATTAATCTTCTTCACTAAACTGGCCAGACTGCGTCCGGGTCCGAGCTCAAGATAATGTGTCATCCCGTCGTTCATGGCTCTGCGAATACCCTGCTCAAAATTCACCGGACGATACACCTGAGCCTCTAATCGCGGCTTAATTTCTTCTGGTGTTGTGCAGGGTTCGGTGTCCACGTTAGCAATAACGGGAAAGTGGCCAGGAGACATCGATAACGTGGATAACTCCCGTCCCAAAACCTCCCCCGCAGGTCGTAATAGGCTCGAATGAAACGGTGCACTCACCGCCAGTGCAATCCCCTTACCACCTGCCTCTTGAATCAAGGGTGCGGCAGCTTCAATCCCCCTCAGATATCCTGAGATCACAATTTGCCCCGGAGCATTGTAATTTGCCGGATCCACCTGAGCGGTACGACTCGCTTGAAGACAAATGTCTTGCACCACCTCGGGGCTAAGACCCATGACCGCCATCATGCCTCCTTGTCCTTTGGGCACCGCGTTTTGCATCGCCCGACCACGCAGTTGGGTCAAGCGCACGGCATCAATGTAGGACATAGCTCCCGACGCCACATAGGCAGAATATTCGCCTAGCGATAAGCCGATGGCAGCATCGGGCATAAAATCCGGCCGCTCATGCCGTAATGCCCGCCAAACCGCCACACTGGCCACCAAGATGGCTGGCTGCTGTACCTCAGTATCTTGGAGAGCGTCTGACGGCCCCTCAAAGATCAGCTTAGTTAAGTCATACTGAAGAGCCTCGTTGGCCTCCTCAAACGCTAAGCGCGATAACTGATAGCGATGATAAAACTCCTGACCCATGCCAACAAATTGAGACCCTTGACCAGGGAACATCACCAACCACTGCTTCATTGTACCCCCTCCTCCCAATATCTTGTCATGTCGCCTGGAATTGGCAAAACAATAATGCCAAAAGTCCCTGGCCCAACATGCGTCGAAATCACGGGACCAATCACGCCATCCTGCCATCCTAAGACCTGATAGTGTTCCATCAGCATCTCTCGGGCCCGTTCGTATATCCCGATATCCCCAGAGTGCGCAATGGCCGCCAAGATCGAGGTATGCGCCGGGACCCGCTCATAAACCTCATTGAGCATGGCGGAGATAATCTGACGCTCGCCTCGAACTTTCTTCGCCGGTTTAAACGAGCCGTGCTCTAATAAGAGGATAGGTTTCATATCAAGAAGCGTGCCCACCAAACGTGCCGCTTGGCCAATCCGACCACCCCGCGCTAAATACTCCAGCGTGTTAGGCGCCATCAAGGCGAAAAGACCCCTCTTTAGCATCTCGATCTCCGCCAACACGCTATCGAGCGATGCTCCCCGAGAGAAACGGTGATGAGCCCACCATACCAAAAGCCCGGTTCCCAGACTGGCCGATCCTCCATCGATCACCCAAATGCGCCCGGAGACCATGCGTGCCGCCATTTCTGCGGAACGCACGGTACTGGACAGCCCTGAACCTAGATGAATCGAAAGAATCGCCTCTCGACCACGCTGAAATTCCTCTTCGTACAGGGCGCGAAAAACCCCTGGCGACGGAGCCGACGTATGCGGTAAGGTTTTGAGTGTCGGCAGCAATGAGAGATATTCCCTCGCATCGAGATCAATCCGATCGCGAAAACTCTTATGATCATATTCCACCAATAATGGGGCCATGGCAATCTGGCGCTCGCGCAAGAAGCTCTCAGTCAAATCGGATGTGGAATCGGTCACGAGGCCTAGCTTCATGCCATGCGTCCCCACCGTATCACCGACGCTCCCCACGTCAACCCCGCGCCAAAGGAGGCGAGAACTAGGACCATGCCATCTTCAATCTGTCCCGACTCACGCAGCTCTTGCAATGCCAGCGGAATCGAGGCGACAGACGTATTCCCATAGCGATCAATATTCTTCACCACCTTCGAGGGAGGTAAATCGAACTGGCGCATGGCGGCATCAATGATGCGCTGGTTGGCTTGATGCGGAATGAGATAATCCATATCCTCGATAGAAAGCCCCGCTTTTCTGAGACTCGATTCCACCGCATCGGGCATGGCCTTCACGGCAAATCGAAATACGTCATTGCCGCTCATTTTCAGGTAATGCAACCGCGCTTCAACCGTGTCTTGCGACGCCGGAAGTCGTGAACCCCCGGCCGGAAGCGATAATAAATCCTTCCCTCGGCCATCCGCATTGACATAGGTGGCCAGCACCCCAAAGGGCGAATCATCTTCTGCCGATAGGATGATGGCGCCGGCGCCATCGCCGAACAACACCGCGGTAGTGCGATCTTGATAGTCGGTAATCGCCGATAACTTATCCGCCCCAACCACCAGCACCCGTCGATATTGGCCTGACTCTATCAGAGCCGATCCCATGCTCAATCCGTAAATCCATCCAGTGCAGCCCGCCTGCACATCCACCGCGGGCGTGGGGCGATCGGACAACTGTTCCTGCAATCGACACGCGGTCGATGGAAACACGGTATCGCTGGTATTAGTGCTCACAATAATAAAATCCAGGTCCGTCCCTTGCAGTCCCGCATCAGCTAGGGCGCGCTTAGCAGCCTCGCGTGACATATCGGCGGTTGTTTCGTCCGGCCCGGCAATGTGCCGTTCGCGTATCCCGGTCCGCGACGTAATCCATTCATCGTTTGTCTCCACCATCCGCTCCAAATCATGGTTCGATAAGATGTTCTGAGGCACATAGGTCCCGAGTCCTGCCACGACTGCTCTTCTCATTACATTTCGACCTCTTTTCGTATGCGTTCGCGGATGCGGTCTTGGGAATCATGTCGGCAGTAATCATCGGCGCGTAAAATCGTCCGCTCAAATGCCCTCACATCGCTCGAACCATGGCACTTGTAAAGAATTTGATTGAGACCTAAAAGCGGCGCCCCGCCTTGCTCTTGATAGTCCCAGCGCTTGCGCAGTTCCAACAAGCCATCTTTAACCAAAAGTGCTCCAAGTTTGCGTCGGATATTGCCCATCATAGCCGCGCGCACTTCTCGAAAAATATCACGGGCCACCCCTTCAATGGTCTTTAGGGCAATGTTGCCAGAGAACCCATCCGTCACCACCACATCGGCCGCTCCTTGCATAAGTTCCCGCGGTTCGAGGTTTCCCACAAAATTAATTAACGGATCGGTGCTTAAAAGCTTATACGCTTCTTTGACGAGCGGCGAACCTTTTTCCGGTTCCACACCAACATTCAATAGAGCGACGCGAGGACTGTCAATTCCATAAACCTCCCGACAATAGACGGTCCCCATCACCCCATATTGATAGAGTTGGTGGGGACGAGGTTCTAGATTGGCACCCACATCCAGTATGAGAACTCCCCACCCTTGAAAGGTCGGCAAAATGGCGGTCAATGCTGGTCGTTCAATACCCTTCATCCGCCCGAGTCCAAATAGACCAGCGGCCATCAAGGCTCCGGTATTTCCCGCCGAGATCACACCGTCTGCCTTACCGCTTTTAACCAGTCGAATGGCTTTAACAAGAGAGGATTCGCGTTTCTGACGAACCGCTTGAACCGGGGACTCTGCGGTATCAATCACTTCGGAAGCCTGAATCCACTCCAACTGCGGGTGGTCAATCATGGTCCGCATTTCTGAGGTTAATACGGCTTCATCGCCCACTAAAAAAATGTGCAGATCGGCACGGCCAACAACGGCAGATTTAGCGCCCAAAAGCGGTGCTGATGGTGCCAAATCTCCGCCCATCACATCGACCGCAATTCTCACAGCTCCAGTCCTCCCTTTTTGGGCTCTAACGCCACCACCACAAATTTTGCCCGAAACACCGGAACCTCTTTGACGGTGCTCACCACTAAAATGACCCATCGCGAACCCACATGGCGAATCACTTCCGCCGTGGCCCAAATTTGCTCGCCCGCCATCACTGGCTGCTTAAACTTAGCATATACCAACCCCGTCAAGACCACATCTCCATCTACAACAGACAGCGCTAATGAGTCGGCTTGAGCAAAGATATAATGGCCACGCAACACCCCGCTGCGCTCAAATCCCATGGAGGTCTGAGTATCTAAAATTGATCGACCGGATGACCCCAGTTGCAGGTCGATTAAGTCGCCCACTACTTCTTGCCGCTCCATCGCCCGCAGTCCGCGCACAGCTTGGCGTGCCAATCCTTCAGAACGCAACCGCAGTTCAGGTATCCCTAGGTGAAATCGGTCCAGTCGAATGGTCGGAACGCTCACCCCAAAAAACTGCGCCAATTCCTCGTCGGTCTGAAGAGGATTTTCGCGAATGCGTTCTTGCAGTAGACGCTGCCGTTCTGCCCGGCCTAATTTCGGCATCACTCTCACGCCTCCATCAATAAATACCTAGTAGATAATATCACTTAGTCATAATTATGAGGACAAAAAATTCCATGGCAAAGCCATGGAATTTCCTTCTATTGATCGTGACGAACAACAATCCGGCCATCGTAAAATCCGCAATGCGGGCATACGTGATGAGGCAGCCGATCCCCATGACACCGTTTGCACTCCACCCAATGCGGAGGCTTCAGTTTCCACTGCGAACGCCGTTGATGCGTCCGTTGACGAGACAATTTACTCTTTGGTACGGCCATGCTGTTCTCTCCCCAATCTTTGCTGATGATGGTCGTGCGTCGATTCCTTAAAATCTCTCAAGGCCGCCCAGCGGTCATCAACGACCGGAGTACAACCGCACTCACCGAGATTAAGATTTTGCCCACACATTGAACAGAGACCCCGACAATCCTCTTTGCACACCAAGGATATCGGAAAACTCACTCCAACGGCATCCGCGACCATTTCGTCCACATTGATTTTATCACCGGTAAAGCGCCAATAGTCTAAGGACTCATCCCGCGGACCCAGCTCTTCCCGAAACTCTTCTGTCGCTTCAAACGGCAAAGACACATGAAATGGCTCCGCGCACCGGCTGCAAATAGCCTGGGCCTCTACGACTCCTTTGACCTCCACAATAAACGACCCGCCGCCAGCATTGCGAACCAAGGCATCAACCGTCGCCGGATTGGATAAGGAATAGTCCACACGGGCCTCAGCCAAGTGCGGCCACGACTCAACAAAGCGCACCGACTCTTCGCGACCGACCCACTTCTTGACGTCTGAAACTCGCACCTCCATGCTATTCACCTCACGACACTCCTACTAGTATATAAGCTCGATAAATGGCGTGTCAATCCACACTACCTATTCTCCAAGGTAACGTCAAAGTCGTGATGCAAGCTGTAGCGCTTTTCGGGAGTCGAGCCCTTGAACGAAACCCCGCCGAAGTCAACTGAGAACGGCCACATGGCGTCCAAAATGGAAGTGAACCGGTCGTCTACGACCAGGAGAAATATCGCATGGATTCCACAGGGAATTATGGGAAGAGTATGCGTGCGGCCTGTTGCCTCCCGCGAAAGGCGTGATAGTTAATGCGGTGGCATTAGCGGAAGGATTGCGCACCGTAAGAATGGAATTAATGACTGATGTTGTCACCGGAACCATTCCGACTATCTGCGAAGTGCCAGTGGCTCTCCCAACCACTGTATAGGCTAGCTCAACCTCATTGATAGTAAATCCAGTTGACCCGGCTCGTAACACTGACCTGAAACAAGACTTGATAGGTGCCAATGGCAGCCAGGTTAAAACTAGTGGGGCCAGTAGCGAAAATAGTTGTTCCACTGGATGGACCATCGTTCGGAAAACTCACATCTGTGCCGGGTGCAACAGTGGCTGAATTTTCAGGCGGCATCAACGCATAAAAATCTGCGAAGTTTGATATTGCCCCCGTGGGCCTGTTGGCGCTAACTGGATTTAACAGTGATCTGGTGTGGCTCACTTTGTTACACAAAGTGCAAGCTGAAGTCAGTCAAAACAGTGTGTGAGGCGGTGCCGACAACGAACTCGGCCCTAAAATGTCAGTTTCTCGTGGATTCACTGCTACCGTCTGACGGAAAGTCCCTACTGGCATTTTATGGTTTTCATCTGTCGTGGGTCGTCCCGCAAAAAGATTCATCCTCGTCAGACGATAGTACGTGCCTCCACGTCCTGAATTAGCATATTTGTGATGAACATCGAGATTGCGGTCCGCACAATATCTGCCTAGAGTCACGAAGATTGCTTTCCCCGTCGTAGAGCACTCACAATGGCCCACACCACCAAGGCGAGCGCAAGAAAAAAAGCATATTCCCCAACGGGAATGCCCGCCAACTCATCCAAGTGATCTCGATGCACGACCAGCGCTGCCCCTAGCACAATCGCTCCTAATAAAAACGCAAAGGCTACCCGATTAATCAAAGTTTCCCAGTGGGCCAATATCCGTTCAATATTTTTTTGTTCTAATACTATGCGAATCTCGCCGCGCGAAAGCGTGCGCAACGCCAGTTCAATCTCCTCAGGAATGCTAGCTATAGCTTGAGACGCTCGGGTCACATCGCGTATCACCCCAGGCACCCAATTTTCTGGGTTCACTTTGTTCCACAGCAATTCTCCCGCAAGCGGCTTCCCCATGGCTAAGAGCGAAAATTCAGGAGCTATCGCTCGTACCACCCCGTCGGCCGTCACCGCGGTTTTGGCCAGCAGCATATACTCAGCGGGAATGCGCAATTGATGTCGTTGGGCCATTTGAAAAAGGTCGGACATCGCTTTGCCCAGTTGAAAGTCTTGAAGACGGGTTTCGTAATACCGTCGCCGCAGACGTTCCACATCACGTAACAGTCCACGGCGGTCCACCTGATGGCGAGAACCCGCAATCTCCAACAGAGCATCGGCTACGGCTTCGGAATTACCGTCCACCAATCCCAGCACCAATGCCACCGAACGCTGCTTCATTTCCCGTGATAGCATGCCCACCAGTCCCCAGTCGAGGAAAATGACATTTCCTAAGCCATCCACGTGAATATTTCCTGGGTGAGGATCGGCATGAAAAAATCCGTGAACAAATATTTGCTGATAGAGTGCCCGTACAAAAGTCTCCGCCACCTGTGACGAAGAAAGGCCCGCCTGCTGGATTCCCTCGCCGTCATTAACCTTCATCCCCGGAACGGATTCTAGCACTAGCACATCGGGGCGTGTCAACGACCAAATCACCTCGGGAATTTTTACCGCACTATTACCTTTTGCGTTCTGCCTAGCGCGATCGGTGTTTTGCGCTTCGATAGTAAAATCCAGTTCGTCTTGCATGGTGGTGAGAATTTCATCAACAAGGTCGCTCACAGCATATTGCTTGGCCCATTGTGTCCGCTTTTCCGCCATCTCTGCCAAAGAACGTAAAATGTGAAAATCGGCTTGCGCCTGTTCGCGAATTCCCGGCCGACGCACCTTGATCACCACGCGTCGTCCATCCTCTAATTGGGCCTCATGAACCTGTCCTATTGATGCTGCGGCCAAAGGCTCCTCGCGGAAAAACGCCACCATATCTGTCAGCGGAGCGCCCCAAGCTTGCTGTAAAATTTCAGCGATCTCGGAGTAGGGAATGGCTGGTACATCATCTTGCAGTCTCTGAAGTGCCTGCACCAATGGTTCGGGTAAAACATCCGGCCGAACCGACGCCAATTGTCCTAATTTGACATAGGTTGGTCCCAAATCGGCCAGCACAAGGCGAACTCTGTCGGGCCACTCGGCATCCATTTGAGGCAATCGATCCGCACGTAAACGACGACCTAATGAGAGATAGCTCGATAGTCCAATGCCGTCCAGCGCCATCACCAATCCGTGACGGGCCATCACTTCCGCAATTTGTCGCAACCTCCCCCACTCATGGCGATGC
>NZ_JBYCKN010000089.1:0-10883 GCF_057473405.1 Sulfobacillus sp. TH-112 | reverse complement strand
TTGTGGTAGTGGCGCGGCCAATCTCGTCAGGTGCCTTGTGGGTGGTGAAACAGCACATTTTAGGGAGAGCACCGCTCTCGCCTCACGCCATCATTCAGCTATCCAATGGCGCGGTCTTGGCGGTGGTCCGAGAGACGCCGGGGGCCTTGGGATTTATTGAGAGCGGTACAGTTCCGCGGGCTGTCACGACCTTAGAAATCGGCAAAAACCGCTATCATCGCGGGGCCAATGAGGCGGACTGGCCGTATTATGCTGTTCCCACACTTTTTTATCGCGATGCCGCGTCCCAGACCGTGACCTCTTTAGTCCACTATCTTACGTCTCATCGGGAACGTTCCGAATATGGCATTCTGGAGAAATCCTCATGACATCGGAAGCGCGTTTTGTGAGATGGGTCATGGTGGGAATGGCAACATTGGTCGTTTTAGTGGGATTGGGGATTTTAGCAGCGCTCATTCTAGGGGCATGGAAAGTGGTTGGCGAGCCTTTGGCGATGGCCAACCTTCTGGGGAGTTTTTGGGATCCTCTGAACGGTCATTACGGGTTGGCGCCGTTTGTTCTTGGCACAGTCATTGTGGCGGGATTGTCGTTGTTATTGGCCATCCCCTTAGCGCTAGGGGTGGCTGTCACGCTGGCGCAACCGGCCTCAGCGTCCATCAGGGAGTCGGTGACTCGGGTGATGATGGTGTTTACCGCGGTGCCCTCAGTGGTGTTTGGGTGGTGGGGACTACAAATGGTGGTGCCGTTTGTCAGGCGCCATGTGGGTGGTTCGGGGTTTAGTCTCCTGTCCGCGGCGATTGTGTTGACACTCATGGTGTTGCCGACTCTGAGCTTTTTCTTCTCCCAAGCCCTCTTTCGGGTGCCGCGTCCGTTTCAAGAAGCCTCGTTAGCGCTCGGGGCGAGCGCCGATCAAACCTTGATTCGGGTAACGCTTCCCTGTGCTGCCAAATCCCTAATGCGTGGGCTCATGGTCGGGGTGGCTCGCGCGGTAGGAGAAACCATGGCGGTGCAAATGGTGATTGGGGGCCAGACGGCGCTTCCCCATTCGCTTACAGCACCAGGTGCCACTTTAACCACCCAACTCTTGACCGATATGGCGGTGTTTCCTCCCGGCACCGACGGACACGCGGTACTGGACGTGATGGCGCTGATGCTTTTTTTTGGCATGTATTTGTTAGTGCGGGTGAGCGATCGGCTGGGGATGGGCGTATGAGGTCAGGACGAGCGATTCATCGGATGTTTGCGGTTTTGGCTGCTTGTGCTGCATTCTTGTTGTGTTTAATGATGTTGAGTCTCTTACGGGAAGGGCTTCCCTGGTTGACATGGCGGTTTTTGGTTTCGGGAGCGCCCCAAGGAGGCATTCGTCCGGAAATTTTGAATACCGCTGTGATGATTGGCCTCACCTTACTCTGTACGGTTCCGATCGGGCTCGGCGTGGCCATGTATGTGAGAGAATATGCCAAGCGCGAATCCCGGATTTTACCACAGATGGCGGAGACCTTGCTGAGCACTCCCTCGGTGGTGGTCGCCTTAGTGGTATATCGTGTGGTGGTAGGTTGGTGGCATTGGCCCATTTCCATTCTCACCGGGGTGATCGCATTAATTGTGATTAATTTACCCTTTATGGTAACGGTCTATATTGCATCACTAAAGGGGGTCCCAGAAACATACCGGGAGGCATCTCTGGCTCTCGGGGCCAGTCGATGGCAGACCCTGGTGAAGGTCATGATCCCTGCAGCGCGGGCTTCGCTCATTGAGGGGACAGGCATGGCCGCCGCGCGCTTGGCCGGGGAATCCGCAGCACTCATCTTTACGGCAGGCGTGAATGTCTCACGCCATTGGACTCTTTGGGGTCCCGGGGAAACGCTGGCGGTACACATCTGGTATGTGCGAACCGAAGGAACTGTGGCTCATCGAGATGGGCAAGCTGCGGCCACCGGGGTGGCGCTGATGCTCTTTATTGCGCTGGCACTATGGCTATCGCGGCGGGTGGCGCGTTGGTTTGAATAGAAGGTGGGAATAGACATGGCCCTTGATGTAAAAATGGAAGAACTGTCGGTCTGGTATCATCGCCATTGGGCGCTTAAGAAAGTCTCTCTTGAGGTGAATGATGGTGAAGTGATGGCGCTCATTGGCCCGAGTGGCTGTGGCAAATCGACCTTGCTGCGGAGCGTCAATCGCTTGCTTGATGAAGAGCCGGGCGCTCGTGTGGAGGGGTATGTGCGGGTCGGAGAGCAGTCGGTCTATCATCCTAAGACAGACGTGGCGCACCTGCGTCAGAAGGTGGGGATGGTATTTCAGTCACCGAACCCCTTCCCTTTCAGTATTTTCGATAATGTGGCCTATGGACCGCGACTCCTGCGACGGTCGCATGGTGAGTCCCTACGCCGAGTGGTCGAAACCAGTTTGAAACAAGCCGCCTTATGGGATGAAGTGCGCGGCAAATTGCGACGTCCGGCCCTCCTATTGTCTGGGGGACAGCAGCAGCGGCTGTGCATTGCGCGCGCCCTAGCGATGGATCCCGAGGTGTTATTAATGGATGAGCCCACCGCTTCGCTGGATCCGATTTCGACAGGCAAGATCGAAGAACTTATTACGCAATTGAAAGGACGCTATACCATTCTTTTAGTGACACATAACTTGCGACAGGCGGCGCGAGTTTCCGATACCACGGCATTTTTTGCTGACGGTCAGCTCATTGAGGTGGGCGCGACATCGGCACTGTTCACTGTCCCTCGCGATCCCCGTACCGAGCAATATTTGACAGGACGCTATGAGCCGAGGAATGAGCGATGAGTCGAGAACACTTTCGGGAGCAACTCATTGAATTGGAGCAAGAGATCCTACGCATGGGCGCCGTGGTGGAAGACCAATTGCGTGCTGCGGTAAGAGCCCTCACTGAGAGAAATCGTCTCTTAGCGGCTGAAGTGGTGGAAGAAGATGACCGAGTGGACCAAATGGAAATGGACATTGAACGACACTGTCTCAACTTATTGGCGCTGCAGCAGCCCTTAGCGAGCGATCTGCGCACCGTGTCCACCGCCCTCAAAATTATTACCGACTTAGAACGGATGGCTGATCATGCCACAGATATTGCCAAGGTCACCTTGCGGTTAGGCAACGAAGAGTTTATCAAGCCATTGGTGGATATCCCGGAAATGGCTCGTTTAGCCAGCTCTATGGTGCGGCTGGCACTCAATGCCTATGTGCACCGCAGTACAGACGAAGCCGCGACCATGATTCGCCTCGATGACGATGTGGACCATCTCTATGCCACTATTTTTAGTGATTTAATCAGCCTCATGCAGGATCGTCCGGAGGCGGCCGGCCAAGTGGGGCATCTGTTATTTGTCGCTAACTATATCGAGAGAGTGGCGGACCACGCCACCAACATTGGGGAGTGGGTGATTTTCATGGTGACCGGTGAACGCAAGGAAATGAATCATTAGCTATGGGGATTTGACGAGGTTCGGTACAATGGAACTAGAACTAGATACCGGAAATGGGGGAACCATTATGGTAAGAGTGGGAATAAACGGGTTTGGCAGTATTGGGCGACGATTTTTTCGCATTGCCGAGAACCAGTCCGATTTTGAAATCGTAGCGATTAACAGTATTGGTGATGTGGGCGCCCAAGCGCATCTGTTGAAATATGATAGCAACTACGGGCGGTTTGATGGCACGGTGGAAACACAAGATGAGAATCTGGTGGTGAATGGTCGTACCATCACGTGCTTTGCTGAGAAGGATCCGTCCCAAATTCCGTGGAGAAAGTTGGGCGTGGATATTGTCGTGGAATCCACTGGGATTTTCACCAAGGCCGACAAGGCACGTGGACATCTAGACGCGGGCGCCCAGCGCGTCATCATTTCGGCACCCGCACAAGGTGAAGATATTACCATTGTCCTAGGGGTAAACGACAATCTTTATGATCCCACCAAGCATCACATTATTTCTAATGCGTCCTGTACGACTAACTGTTTGGCGCCTGTCGCTAAGGTATTGCACCAGCGATTTGGCATTCAAAAGGGGCTCATGACCACGGTCCATTCCTATACCAATGACCAGCGCCTCTTAGATCTCGAACATAAAGATCCTCGGCGTTCCCGGGCCGCGGCATCAAACATTATTCCGAGTAGTACCGGAGCGGCTAAGGCGCTACACCTGGTATTGCCCGAATTAAAAGGGAAGCTGAACGGCATGTCTTTGCGGGTGCCCACCCCCGTCGTATCCGTGGTTGACTTGGTCGTCGATACCGAAAAGGCGCTCGATCGTGAGAGTGTCAATGCAGCGTTTGAGGAGGCGGCTCAGGGCGAACTTCAGGGGATTCTCGGTTTTACACTGGAGCCGTTGGTGTCAATGGACTTCAAAGGCGATTCCCACTCCAGTATTGTCGATGGCCAGGAAACCATGACCATGGGCGATCACATGGTGAAGGTGTTGTCTTGGTATGACAACGAATGGGGCTATGCCAATCGCTTGGTGGAATTGACGCAATTGGTGGCGACGCGCGATGCCCAGTGACAAATTTCGCACGATGGATGACCTGCCCCACCTCGCGGGGAAAACGGTATTGGTGCGCGTGGATTTTAACGTTCCGGTAAATGATGCGGGTGAGATGACCGATGATACGCGTATCCGGGGGGCTTTGAATACGCTTAGGGAATTGACCGAGTCCCAGGCCAAAGTGGTGGTGGTAAGCCATCGCGGTCGACCCAAAAAGTGGGGCGACGCTTCGCTTGAAGTGGCGGCAGAGCGATTGCAGGCATTGATGGGGAGCCCGGTTCACTTTGTGGATGATATTCTGGGGGAAAAGGCCGAGCAGGCCATAGAGGCCTTAAAACCCGGCGAGATTTGTATGCTGCAAAATCTTCGCTATGAACCCGGGGAGAAGGCGGGAGATCAGCAGTTTTCCAAACGACTCGCCTCCTACGCGGATTTCTATGTGAATGATGCTTTTGGTACGGCACATCGTGAGGATGCATCATGTGCTGTGGTTCCAAAGTGGCTACCGGGCTATGCTGGGCGGCTCTTGGAACAGGAATTGTCCATACTCTCTCAAGTGGTGGATCATCCCAAGCGGCCATATTGGGCGGTTTTGGGAGGCGCCAAGGTGAGTGACAAGGTGGGGCTCATCGCCGAGTTGATCAAACGGGTGGACGGCATTGTCGTCGGTGGCGGGATGGCCAACACGTTTCTCGCGGCCCAGGGAAAGGACATGGGAGCCTCAAAAGTCGAAGATGAGGCACGAGATCAAGCGCGAGAAATACTTGAATTAGCACGCGGTGCGTCGGTACCCGTGGTATTGCCGGATGCGGTGGTGGCAGCCAAAGGGTTTCATCAAGACGCGCCGCATCGCATCGTGGCTCCCGGTGAACTCGCTCAGAACGAAATGGCGCTGGATGTGGCGCCGTCGGCGGTTGACCGGATGTTGGACTCCTTAAACGATGCCGGCACGGTGCTTTGGAATGGGCCCATGGGCGTGTTTGAATGGCCCGCCTTTCGAGAGGGCACGATGCGTATGGCGAAGGGCCTCGCCGCGCTCAACGCGGATGTGATTGTGGGCGGTGGCGACTCGGCCGCTGCGGTGGCAGAGGCCGGAATTCAGGATCAGTTGACACACGTCTCGACCGGTGGAGGTGCCGCCTTGAAATTTTTAGAGGGGCAGCCCTTACCCGCAGTGGTCGCCTTGAGCCAGTCTCCGAAGGAGTGAACCCGGTGTCGCAACAATCGTTAATGGTAGCGAACTTCAAGATGCATAAATCGGTTCAAGAAACCCATGCTTACGGGCGTGAGTTAGCCCGTCAGGCGGAGCGTTCGTGGCCTCAGGAACAGGTGATTTGCCCCACCTATCCGGCCATCTTTTCGCTGCAGCAAAGCCTGCGATTTACCGAGGTTAAGGTGGGGGCACAGAACTTGGATTTGGGACAAGAAGGTGCCCACACGGGAGCTATCTCGGGTCCACTGTTGCTGGCTGCGGGGGCCTTCTACGTCATTTTAGGGCATTCCGAGCGTCGTCTCTTGGATGGGGAAACGGATGAAGTGGTGCAACAAAAGACCAAAGCCGCTCTTGATGCTGGACTGATTCCCATTGTGTGTGTCGGCGAAAGTTCTGAGGAACGGGTTCGGAAAGAGACCGATGAGGTGATTAGCCGTCAGGTCAGCGCGGTGATGGAGGCGCTCACAAAAGGTCCGGATTGTGCGGTGGTGTTCGCCTATGAACCGCTATGGGCAATCGGTACCGGAATGGTTCCGGAGCCATCTGAAGCGTCAAGGGTAGCTCAACTGATTCACCAATTGTTATCGGCCTCGGCCGGGCACTCCAAGGTGTCGGCGCGTGTGCTCTATGGAGGCTCGGTGAATGCCGAAAATGTGGTGGCCTTTGCAGAAGAGCCTCTGGTCGACGGTGTCTTGGTGGGGGGGGCATCTCTGCATCTTGATGGGTGGATAGCATTAAATCGTCTGTGGGGAGAGGTGAGAGCGTGAAGGGACCTTTAGTATTAATGGTTTTAGACGGTTGGGGGCTGGCGGCACCGTCTTATGTGAATGCCATTACCCGAACCCCTGATCAGCATTATGCGGCATTGCGCGAGCACTACGGATCATCAAAAGTGGCTGCCCACGGCAAAGCGGTGGGACTAATGGCGGAGCAAATGGGAGATTCTAATGTGGGACATTTGACGATTGGAGCCGGTCGCGTGATTCCGCAGAACTTACCGCGCATCGATGATGCCATTGAGACCGGAGAACTCGCGAAAAACGCCACCCTTGTGGAGGCTCTCCAAAAGGCCAAAGGACATTCACTACATATCATGGGGCTTCTTTCGCCCGGGGGCGTCCATAGCCACCAACGGCATCTTCGTGCCCTCATGGCCATGGTGAAGGACGCGGGACTTCGCGACGTCTACTACCATGTTTGGCTTGATGGGCGCGATGTGCCACCGGAGAGTGCCATGAGTTCGCTGGAATTTTTAGCCCAAAGCATCAATGAGGTGGGAGTCGGTCAGGTGGCCTCGATGGCTGGACGATATTACGCGATGGACCGAGATCATCGTTGGGAGCGTATCGAAAAGGCTTATCGAGCTATGGTTCTCGGTGAGGGACATGAGGCTAAAAGTGCCGCGGAAGGGCTAGACCATGCCTACCAGCGCGAAGAGACCGACGAATTTGTGGCCCCCACCGTGATTGTTGATGATGATGGCGAACCGGTGACTACCATCAAAGAGGATGACGTGGTCATTATCTTTAATTTCCGGGCCGACCGGGTACGGCAAATGAGTCGCGCCTTAGCGGATGATCAGTTTGACCATTTTAAACGGCCGATTTCCAAGATTTCGGTGTATGGCATGACCGAGTACGATGAGGAATTTTCTCTACCGCACTTTTTTGATCGACCCAACGTCAATCAGAACCTTGCAGAGTGGTTGTCCTCACAAGGAAAGAGGCAGCTTCATGTGGCAGAAACCGAAAAATATGCCCATGTTACCTTTTTCTTCAATGGCGGACAAGAAGAGGTCTTTCCGGGAGAAGATCGAATCTTGATTGATTCGCCCAAAGTGGCTACCTACGATCTTGAACCTGAAATGAGTGCGACAAAGATTGCGGATGCGGTGGTGCAAGATGTGGAGCAAAAGAAGCACGACTTTATTTTGCTCAATTTTGCCAATGCGGACATGGTGGGTCACACGGGAAAATTAGAACCCACCTTAAAAGCGGTAAAGACCGTCGATGACCAAATTCAGCGCATTTTGCATGCGGTACTCAAGCAAAACGGCGCTCTGGTAATTGTGTCCGATCACGGCAATGCCGAGGTGATGCAAGATGGGGAAGGCCATCCTCACACGAACCACACCACCAATCCCGTGCCTTTGGCTGTTGCAGCAAGCGATGAATGGCTCAAAGGGCGTCATCTAGTGGATGGCGGATTAGCTGATGTGGCGCCTACCGTATTGGATTTGCTGGGGCTGCCGACTCCCGCGCAGATGACGGGTCAATCACTATTGAAAGGAGATGACTAATATATGAGTAGTGCGGTAATTGCGGTACGGGCAAGTGAAATCTTAGACTCGCGAGGGAATCCTACCGTGGCAGTGCGGGTGGTGTTAGACGATGGGGCGGAGGCACTAGCGCGGGTGCCTTCGGGGGCTTCGACCGGAGCCCATGAGGCGGTGGAACTGCGTGATGGTGGTTCACGGTACGGAGGCAAGGGTGTGCATAAAGCGGTAAGCCACGTCAACGACATCATTGCTCCCGCCGTGACGGGATATGACGCGACAGATCAGGGCGCCATTGATCATTTGATGATGGAACTCGATGGTACGTCTCAGAAATCACGTTTGGGTGCCAATGCCATCTTAGGGGTCTCACTGGCCATTGCGCAGGCAGCATCAGCCTCACAGAAACTACCCCTCTATCGCTATCTTGGCGGAGTCCAAGCGGCTCTTTTGCCGGTCCCCTTATTGAATGTGCTTAACGGTGGAGCTCATGCGGATAATAACCTCGACATTCAGGAATTTATGATTGTGCCTGCTGGCGCTGGGAGCTTTAGTGAGGCGATGCAAATGGCCGCAGAAACCTATCACGCCATCAAGGCGCAGCTGACAGCACGGGGATTACGGACTGCGGTGGGCGATGAAGGCGGATTTGCTCCTGACCTGGAGAGTGATGAGGAGGCCTTGGAGATTTTGATGAAAGCGATTGTCGATACCGGGCTTAAGCCGGGCCACGACATCGCACTCGCCCTAGATGTGGCCGCCAATGAAATCTATCATGAGGGACATTATGTGACCCGGGGAAAGAACAAGAATGTGGCTGAGCTAGTGGAGTGGTATCAGACCCTGGTGAAGCAATTCCCCATTATCTCTTTAGAAGATGGCTTGGCGGAAGATGACTGGGAGGGCTGGAAGCATCTTAGCGCATCGTTGGGTGATCGGGTGCAACTGGTCGGCGATGATGTGTTTGTCACCAATCCTACTCGCATTGACCGGGGAATTAGCGACGGGATCGCGAACGCGGTATTAATTAAGTTGAATCAAATTGGCACCGTTAGCGAAACCTTAGACGCGATTCGCATGACACAGCGGGCTGGATGGCAGGCGGTAGTCTCGCATCGCTCCGGAGAAACGGAGGACACCACCATTGCTGACCTTAGTGTGGCGACCAACACGGGACAGATTAAGACCGGGGCGCCCACGCGCTCTGAGCGCGTCGCCAAGTATAACCGCTTGTTATTGATTGAGGCGGAGGACGCGGCGCTGGGATATGCCGGATGGGGGGCATTTAACGTTGAATCTGGAGCTTAGGCAGGTGGCTGAAGGGGTCTATGCGACCTCGCGGGCGGCGATGCAGGTTGAAGTGGCCGACGTGATTGTCTTTGACATGGATGGGGTGCTCATTGATGTCCACCACAGCTATCCGATCGTAATCTCAAAGGCGGTTCAATCATTTTTGCTCGAGCGTGGTTTTAGCGGAGATGCGTTGGCGGTGAGCCCCGAGGAGACAGCCTATTTTAAGGCCGCCGGAGGATTTAATAGCGACTGGGCTTTGGCTCAAGGCATCGCGCTGATCTATCTGGTGAAGGCAGACTTAGCGGGTGCGCGTCTGATCGATGGGCTCCGCACGCTCTCTCCAGAGTTGGCTACCGTGGCCCGTGCTTCTGGTCAGTATGGGGGCGGATTGGTGGGATTGGAGACAGCCCTAGGGCATCTCATTGAACCGCGCGACTATGATCGCGTGTTGGAAGAGTGGGACAAAGTGCGGATTACCCGATTAGCTCAGGAATTTTATGCGGGTGATCGGGCGAATACGGTATTTGGGGTGGCTAATGAGACGGTTCAGGGTGATGGTTTGATGCTGTCAGAGCGTCCGTTGATCCGACGCGAAACATTGCTGGAAGCACCTTTTCGTTATGGTCTCTATACGGGTCGCAATCGTGGAGAGGTGGAAACCGCCTTCACTATGGCGGGGCTCAAGGAAGTTTTCTCAGAAGAGGCCGTTATGACAGAAAGTCGTGGCTTTCGCAAACCCGATCCCGAAGGCCTATTTCGTATCCGTCGGGCGCTCAATCCGCGGCTCATGATTTACGCGGGAGACAATTTGGATGACTGGCAAACGGCGGCGCGTTATGAAACGGAACGACAGATCGATGACCCGCCCTGTGTTTTTTGTGGAGTGCTGGGGGGATCGCCCGGGCCCTTGAGTTATAGTCTCTTTCAAGATCGTGGCGTAGACTTGATGACCAGTAATGTGAATGCGCTGCTCGCCTGGGTGTCGGCGAGAAAAAAGCGGTTGACGATGCCGCAATAGCGGCGGCGATGGGATCCATCGTGATTACCGTTGGGCGCTATTATCCTACGGGATGCGAATTGTGTCCGCCAAAGAGAGCGGTTTGAGCGTCTGTGGGCGCTATATTATCGCCTCCTCCCCCAAGCAGAGGAGCTTTTAGGGCGAGGAGGTTTTTTCCTCTTCGGGTCCTAAGCCAATGGTTATAGTGACGCTAGACCTAGTGGTTTCTCGGGCGTCCTTTGGTAGGGGAGGACGATCGATAGAAACGTGATCGCGATGATCACGGGGATCTTCTGTCTCCATGAATTCTTAGGGGGGCTAAGGAAGTTTTTGGTGTGGGAGGGGGACCGCAGAGAGAGGGACGGGTATTCTTTCGGCGGAACAATATGTAGGAAGGTGGAAGACCATGAAGGCCGCGATTATCAAGGAGAAAGGACAATCTCCGGTGTATGGTGACTATGCTGATCCAGAAGTGCGTGATGGCGCAATCCTCATTGATGTGACAGCGGCTGGGTTGAGTCAATTCAGTCGATCACGCTCGCAAGGAACCCACTATAGTACAGATGCGGTATTTCCCCACATCGCCGGGGCCGAGGGAG
>NZ_JBYCKN010000088.1:0-7568 GCF_057473405.1 Sulfobacillus sp. TH-112 | reverse complement strand
TGAGTCGAAACAATCTCCACGAAGACCCATGAATCCCCATCAGCCACAAAACGGCCCAGTCCCACAGCCTCAATATTTCACCCGTACGATGCTCTCCTGGGAGGTGGGATTTCGCGTTTTGCGACATTCACTGCGGGTTGCAGCCCCTCTAGTATCTAAGAGATAGCTGGCACGAATTTCGCCTGGTGAAGCCACTTTCTAGTCGATAGAAAGCCTCTTCGATTCCTACCGGACCATCATGAAAAACGCGATGGGCGATGAATCTCCATTGCTAGGTTCAATTCATATGCTCAACCACAGGAACAGATCAAACCATTCACGTAATATCTCCCCATCTGGAATCGGTCCAGACCGCATTACTGTCGATTCTATACCTTTTCCAAGATAAAATCCTCATGAACTCACTGGTAACGAGCAACTTCTTCGCATCAGCTACCGCGAGTCAAAGGATTTTTACGCCGGAGGTAATATCGCAAACCCTTGCTATCCCTTACATTGTAGTCCCCTCTCGGCCTTGGCGGTTTAAACGGTCTGACCGAGCGCTCGACAAGGTGGACTAAAAAATGGCTCCTCAAGCGGGGTGCTACGCGGGTCGTCAAAAGGACACGCAAAGGTGTAAGGATACATCAAGTAATGGCCATCGCTCGGTTCATTGAGTCCCCGCAATGGGTCGTTCTCCGTGAATACTGAAATCAAGCATCATAAAAGGCATTCCGTCAAAAAAGTCCAGCATCGTTTCCCCAATCAAGTCATCGAATGCGTCCGCGATTTTTTCGCGGTACCTCCCGGTGGCACAGTCCGTGTCGTCGTCGAGGATGATAGCCGAATTGGTCGTCAGATGTGCAATCGGGTAAGCCATTGACCTCATTCTCATTCACCATCAAGCATGGCGCCGCGAAGTTTTGCACCTCGACCACGTGTGTGACGCCTCAAGAAATGCTCTGCCAACACTGTCAACCCTCGGCGGCAGAAGTCCTCCAAGAGTCCTGTCGATGGAATATTCCAAACCAGTGACACAAAAAACACCATGCTGCCTGGCGCCCTCGCACAAAACAGCATGGCTCAACATCCGCGCAATAGTCTGATCCCCGCTCATGCCGCCGCACGAACTATCCGGCTGCTAAAAGGCCCCTGGCCTCTGCCCCCCGAGCGGTTATAGATTACGCGCAATTTTCTCTTGAACCGCCTGCGGCATTTTCTTTAGCGTGTCCATGACCATTTCTTGATCGCGGCTTGCATACGGCTCCCCTAAATCGTGAGCAGATTGCATGCGGATCCCCAAAAACGGCTTCAATTGATCATCCGGCATTAAAGAGGCCAATTTTAAATTTGTGCTACATAGCCGGCCGTATTGGTTGTCGGACGCCTTTTGGGCCATCTGCAAAATGAGCGTACTTAACGCCTGTTTCTGTTCCTCCGGAGATAGGGTGCCGAGTTGTGCAAATAACCCTCCCATGGCTTCTTCCCGTTGCTTGTCATCCAAATCCGCCATTTCCAGCATATTGATCTCGTTCATCATGAGTCCCCCCTATGTTGTTGCCTTCACACCAGTCCGCCACATGGAATCGGGATATCCCCGATTTAATTGTCGTTCCTTTACTAAGAGTAACATAATCCCATATACCACAGTGGGTATTATTACCGTAACGAGGCAATTTTATGCCGAGAAGGACACTCAAGTCAGTTAAATACTTCTGCGATCCTTTCCAATAAATGACCCGATATTGGCTTGAATAGCGCTTATAAGCGAAAAAATCCCAACCCATCCGCAAAAATACTATTTGAGGTATATTTTCTCAAATCTAACGCCCCTTATGGGCCCATGTTGCGCTCCTAGAAAGCATCTGCGTTGACGGTATCGAGGAGACGAGATGAACGAAGTCTTAATTCCTCATAGGACAACGCCATGCCCAGATGATAAAGCCACATACTATCACGTGATAAGCCACGCACCATGAAATCTAGCACATCATGGACCTTGCCGAGTTCAAAAAAGGTGCTTAGCGCCTGTCAGAGGTAACCTTTTCTGACGCTTGAGCGTTCTATCCATTAAATATGCCTGAGTGCTAGCTAGAGGAGTCGAAAGCCGAATGGTTCGTGCCGCGGGAAGAATCATCTTAGGGGGCGCCATGATCGCCATGGCCTCCCTCGTCATTCCGGCATCATCTCCTCTAGCGGGCGGGGACGCTCCGGATTCGTCTCACTCCGTGGCGATTACATCACAAAAGTTACTCACCCCATCGCCAACAACATTTGCAAGCATAGAGCCCCGTGAAGTGACTCTCGACACCACCTCACATTCTGCAACTCCGTCCAGTCCGGTAGAGAAAGCATGGCAACATCTCATCCAGTCGCCATCGTTACTGCATTCTCAGGTGAGCGCCTATGCGGTGAATCTCACCACAGGCCAAGTTATTGGCAGCATAAATCCATCTGTGCGGCTAACCCCTGGCTCCATCACCAAGCTATTTACGTCGTCTGCAGCTCTGGCGACCCTAGGCTCACAGTTTACCTATGACACTTCGGTACAGATTCCCAGCAGTGCTACCGCAGAAAACCCTGGGCCGATATTTCTCGTGGGCAATGGCGATCCCTGGCTTGACGCTAATGGGGGAACAAACCTCAGTACCTTAGCAAAAAAAGTAGCGGCTCGTGTCACCCGTGCGACAGCCGTCATCGGCGTCAGCAGTGCCTTTTCCGGGCCACCTTATGGTGAAGGGTGGTCCATTGGCGAGCTTTCCCAAAACTTCGCCGCCTCCACCAGTGCCCTCATGGCTGAGCGCAGCGAAGTGGAGGTCACAATCTCGGCCGCTACGTCCGTCGGTCAAAAGCCTATCGTGGTGTTGAATTTCAATGGTCCGATTGCCATCCCGCAGTACTTTAGCATCATTAATAATGCCAGAATGGGGTCGTCATCCTCCTCTACCACCGTATCGGCCACCCGCCGGCTCGGCACCAATCAACTGGTGATTACGGGTACCTTACCCCTCGGGTCGAGCCCACAATCCTTTGTCGTATCGGTGGGTAAAGCGGCCCTCTTCGCTGCCTCTCTCTTTCAATCGGCTCTGGCAACTGACGGAGTTCACTTTACCGGAAATCCCTCCATCGCAGACAACACTCCGTCCAATGCTCGAACCATTGCCACGCTCACCTCGCAACCACTGCAGGAAACGTTGGTTACACAGAACCAATACTCCATTAACCAGATGGCCGAAAACCTCTATCGGACGTTAGGAAACGGATCGCTCCGCAAAGCAGTTCAGGTCATGAACACATTTACAAAGTCCGCCGACGTGAGTCCAAACCGAGTCCAGGTCGATGGGTCAGGACTTTCCCCATTAAATCAGATGAGTTCTCAAGAAGTCGTTCAGCTCTTATCCTATGCCCATGCCGAGTCCTGGGGAAAAACACTCCGGCATTCGCTCATTCATCTGAACGATCCCACCGCCTGCGGCATCCTCTGCCCTCCCAAGTGGTCATACCCTCTGCCCACAGGTGCACAAATTTGGGTCAAGACCGGGAATTTAGCTAATCAGTGGAACCTGGCTGGATATGTGAAGAATGTCAACGGCGACATCATCGCATTCGCCATCCTAGATGATGGCATGCCAACCGCGGCCAATGCCTATCCGCAGTCCGCCGTCGATGAAATGATGACGACGCTCGCCGCCTCACCAGTCATTTCTTCATCCAGTTCATCCGACGCGGACGAATTGCCCAGCGGGTCTCTCCCCGCATCGCTCGAATCCCTTTTGCAGAAAATCCCCGATATTACCAATGGAGATGATGTAGGGATTTCGCTCATTAATGCCATAAACGGGGACCCTCTCTTTCAACAATCGGGTGGGACACTGATTCGTTCGGGTCTGGCTTCACGTCTATGGCTAGATCAAGCTGCCCTACAGAGCCTGCCAAGTGACCTTCCACCAGCAAAGCTCCTCGCTACCGGAGCGATCCACCGTGGCATTTTAAAAGGCAATCTCATTATTAATGGAAACGACAACAATCTCAGCTATGAAAATCTCGCTGCCTGGGCCACCATGTTGCAAAGAGACGGGGTAAGAACGGTGCAAGGAAATCTGGACTATGTCAACTCCGTTACCGTGAGCGGAATACACCGGTGGCCTCAAACCATGCCATGGAATGATTTAGGGAAACCATTCGCTCCCCCAAATTCCTCGCTATGGCTCAACGGCGGTTTGGTTCAAATGAAAGTCCACGGCGGCTCCAGTGGAACCTCTGCAACCATCACCTCGGAACCTTCCACGGCACCCATTACGTTCATCAATCACATCACGGTCAGATACGGATCGTCGACCCACCTCCACGCACACCTGAAGATCGGCACTAATACCTTTGTAATTACCGGGAATATCTCCCCCAATACTACCGCCACCCTGACCGAATCCCTGCCTGACCCGGGCCGCTTTTGTGCATCGGTCTTCGACAACGATCTCAAAGATGTGGGCATCACGCTAAGTGGCACGACGAACGCCATCACAAGCGCTCCGTTGAGCGCCGTGCTGGCTACAGCACCGCCCATGGCCGTCACCGCGGTGGTGAATGACACGCTGTCTTCCCCATCTATCCTGTCGTCAGACCTGTTGCTGAACGCGTTAGGGCCGTCGGCGCCGCCTCTAAACGTTGGAGTACTCAGCGAGGTGAATGATCTTACCGGCGCGTCCTTAACCAACTATTTAACCGCCAACGACCTCTCATCGCTTCTCTATTCTCTCTACCATTCGCCGAAGCAGAAATCTTTAGTCCAGGCGCTGTCGACGAACCTCTGGATCACCACCAGCCCCGAACAAGAAGAAATTGTGGGATTCATGGCTGGCCCCCATCACAGTGAGGACGCGATCGCCATTTTAGTATCAGGTATATTGTGGAATCATCATTTTGCTCCTGGCGTCGATTCGTAACTAACGGTCAATCCATCGTTGCTGTTGAACCGCCCGAACGGTCTTCCAGTCCGGGTATCCCTCCCAGTCGCCTTGAGAGGCCACCGAGAAGGCACCCACGATTTGCCCAACATTAAGGCTCTCTTGCCAGTCTAATCCCCGCATTTGACCGGCAATCACGCCCCCAGCAAACCCATCTCCAGCTCCCACCACGTCCACCACCTGAGCCACCGCAATCCGGGGAGCTTCGGCAATCACTTCGCCCTCAACGTAGACCTTTGCGCACGTTACCTCTTTGACGACCAATACCGTCGAATCGGCGAGCGTGCCCCCTGACCAAAGATCGCTTACCGAGGAAATATTCCATACCTCTTCGAGTTCTTTGCGGGTGGCAAAAATAATCGAAGCATAAGGCAAGACCCTCTTTAGCATCTCTCTCCAGTGATGCACAGATCCGAGCATCTGACGCAGGTTGATATCTAACGAGACTTGTCTTAATCCCTGGGCGTGGGCACGATGTAAAAACTGGATGGCGACTTCCCGCAACTCTGCTCCCAGCATAAAGGTGATCCCGGTGGTATGCATCCATGCCGTCTCTATGAAAAGGTCTCCGGTTCCCGTGTCTCCCCTCCAGTACGTCATAGCACTTCCTTGCCGCAAATAGTATACCTTGGGTTCCAGGCCGAGGCCGTACCATTCTTTGACATAGTGTCCGGTAGGATACGGCAAAATCTCCATCGCGCAGGTCGAGACTCCCTCCCCCCGCAATGTCCGCAAAATGAGATCGCCCGTACGGTCATTACCAACAGCCCCGACCATTTCGACAGAGATTCCCAACCGCGCCATAGCAATCGCGGTGTTAAGCTCGGCACCAGCGATGGACAGCACCATCGGAGAGCCTACAGCGAGCGGTCCGCACCGCGTGGCAGCGAACACGCCCAGAGCTTCTCCTACGGTCAATACGCGGCTCATGGCTCATTACCCGCAATGGTACCGCGAAAGCGACGAATTTCTTCTAGAGACAGGTGGCCCAATCCACCTCCTAATCCCAGCGCCAAGGCTCCCGCCCTCATCCACTGTGGTCCGCTTTGGGTGGTAATTCCTCCCGTCACCAAAAATTGTGCTTGGGGAAACGGTTCGTGCAACGCTCTTAGATGGTCGACGCCGCCGGTGGCTGCTGGAAAGAGCTTCATGAGCGTGATTTTTGACCGGAGTACGCGGGCCACCTCGGTCGCTGAAAATACGCCAGGGATATATAGTAGCTGGCGTTCTCGGGCAAATTCGGCAACTTCCGGGTCAAAGTTCGGAGCCACGATATATTGAGCCCCGGCTTCCATGGCCTCATGTGCCATACTCGCATCCAATATCGTGCCCGCACCGCAAAAAATGGCAGGGTTGCGTCGCGCCGTTTGAAGAAGTTCTGCTGCATGCGGCACTGTCCATGTCATCTCAATCAATCGCACGCCGCCTACTATGAGCCGGTGCATCTTCTTGTCCGCGTCTTCGACATTCTCCGAACGCACAATGCCTACCAAGCGTTCTGATTTCAGCACCTCCAATATACGGTCGTGCATACCGCTCCCTCCTATCTGATAATGTCGAGTGTCACACTATGGTGGTCACGCTCGATGAAAGTCCACCTTCTTAATCGATGTGCACCATCGTCTTCAGATGTGACTGATATTGTTTCTCTTGCATATACTCTGGCAGTTCCTCTAGGGAAATGGCCGCATTGAGAAATGGTCCGAGGTGCTCCTTTTCGCGTTGCAACAAGGCGAGCGCGGCCGGAAAGGTATTGGCATAGCGGAAAACCCCCTTTATCGTGATGCCTTTGATGACGATATCGAGGCCGTCAATGAGACTCGCTCCCGCCTCTCCCATACCAATCAAACAAATGGTTTTGCCGGGGCGCACCCGTTCCATGGCTAATCGTACCCCGTCACGACTCCCTGAGCATTCCAACACCACATCCACCGACTTATCGGTGGCAACCTCGAATCCTAGAGCTTCCGCTACCTTAAGTCGACGCCGATCCACGTCGATCACCATCACACGAGCACCTTGACCTTTGGCGGCTATGGCGGTTAAAAGCCCAATCGGCCCCGCCCCCACCACTAAAACCTCTTGGCCCAATTGAATGTCGCATTCACGGGCGGCAAACACGCCTACACTGAGCGGCTCGGCGAGTGCCGCCACATCTGCGGGTAGATCGCCGGCGGAAAATACATAACTGGCTGGATGCACCACAAATGATTGCATGGTACCGTCGATGGGCGGAGTTGCATGAAACCTCACCTCCGGGCACAAATTGTATGTCCCCGTCTTACACCAAAGGCATTGACCGCAAGGAATTCCCGGTTCTAAAGCGACCCTGTCACCCACCTTAAGGTGAGAGACCGATTGCCCCACCTCAACAATCACTCCTGCCGTCTCGTGCCCAAGTACCATGGGCGCATTCACAACAAAGTTGCCAATGCGGCCCAACTCATAATAGTGAATGTCTGAGCCGCATAGTCCGATAGACTGCACCTGCACCTTCACGTCATACGGCATCACGACTTCCGGTTCGGGACGCTCTTCGATCGTCAACGCGCCTACCCCATGTAAAACGGCTGCTTTCATGACTTGCTTTCCCCCTCATCGCGCACTATTGATCTTCAGGACATC
>NZ_JBYCKN010000087.1:0-7363 GCF_057473405.1 Sulfobacillus sp. TH-112 | reverse complement strand
TTCGGCCGTCGCGTTTTTCTTTATACTGGTAGTCACTAGCGATTCCTCCTTAAGATGGGGTAGCACTCTCTATTCAACCAGAGAGCCATCAGGATCGCTAGTTTCAATTTCCACGAAAAACAGGGCATTCTCATGTGCGGCCATGGGACCAGAATTCGGCTTGCCGCAACTCATGATTAGTCGGCGCGTCTTTGGTGGCTTAGGAGGTATGGTCCCCGCACTACTCAATTACCTCAGCACTATTGGCTGGTTTTCCGTCAACAATATTCTGGGCTCGTTTGCCTTAAGGGTGCTCTTCCCGGCTCTTCACTATTGGCAAGCGGCAGGCATGCTGGTGATTATTCAAGGGCTTCTCGCGATCTTCGGGCATAATCTCATTCATCTTTATGAACGGGTCATGTCGCTTGTATTAGGTGTGCTCTTCGTCGTGGTCTCGATTATTTTACTGGAGCATCCCCGCATAGCTGCCTACCATCCAACATTACATTTCACACCATGGGCATCCATCGCTCTTGTTATTGCTGCCGCTCTTTCCTATCTAGGCAGTTGGGCTCCCTATGCATCAGACTACAGCCGTTACTTACCCCAAAACACCCCTCGTGGCCAAGTACGACGAGCCAGCTTTTGGGGAGGATTTATCGCGTCCCTGTGGCTAGAGTTAGTCGGCGCCGGGGTCGCTGTCGTCGTCCGCTCGGGTAACGGCAACCCCATTTCCGCGCTCTATCATGTCACCGGAGGGTTAGGAGACGTTGCGGTCGCTGCCATCGTGCTCGGCGGAACCGCCGCTGACGCCTTGAATCTCTATTCTAATGCACTCGCTGCTGGCGCCATGCGCATTCCACTTCCCCGATGGAGTCTTGCGATTATTGCTAGTGGTCTAGGACTATCGTTAAGTCTCTTAGGGTCTGGATCTTTCGAACAATATTACGACAACTTTCTCTTAGTGCTCGGATACTGGCTTACTCCTTGGCTTGGCGTCATGTTAGTGGACTTTTACGCGAGACGAACCAGGGGTGACGAGCAGCGCCATCGAAATGCGATCGCTGCTCTCGTCAGTTTCTTAGTAGCTCTTCTCGCATCCATTCCTTTTATGTCATCCAGTCTTTACGAAGGTCCCGTGGCCAAAGCCCTTGGCGGCGCCGACCTCACCTTCTATGTGGGATTTTTGTTGTCAGCCTTCCTCTATGGGCTGTGGGTATTTCGCCGTATCCCTAGACAAGACACGCACACCACCCATTGTCGGCAGCATCAGTCTGAGCTCACGCCGTAGCCAATTCCGTTGTTATTTTCGTGGGTCAAATTCTTCCATGTTACAAAGATGCGATGTCATTCGTTAAGGTAACAGGTATGACTATCTTGGGCGAAGGAGACCCTCTACCATGATCAGCATTTGGAACAGTATTTTGGGCGTATGGATCAATATTGGAACCCATATCTTTCCTCCCGTGATTCATCCGATGATGGTACACTTCCCCATTGTGTTGCTCTGGGGTAGTTTGTTAGTAAGCCTGTTGGCGTTTTTCTGGCACACGCCGGATCGATTCTTAGACCGCTCAAGCTTTTGGCTGTTAGTGTTGGGCCTCATCGCTGGAGTCTGGGTCTGTGCAACCGGTGTGATTTCTGAACAGTTTGTCAAATGGACCCCTACCACCGCGGCACTCCTCAGCACCCATCAAGCCTATGCAGTGCTGACCGGTCTCTTTGGATTGCTGGCATTGGCATCGCGCCTCATAGCCCGCTATCCCCGTTCGCAACAATCCGATCGAGTTTGGTCACTCAATGGACGCGGACGAGGCCGGCAAACGGCGCTATCTTTTATTTTCTTATTGGGTGCAGTGGTGATGATTACGTGGACGGCCTCCATCGGCGGAACCATGGTCTATCAGTATGGCGTGGGAGTCCACGGAGTATCCTACAAGGTGCCCGCCGACTTACAAACATCACATTAACATACCACTCTTGCCGCGACATGCCCGTTGTCTGTCGTTGGGGAACTGGTGCTCTTGGAATCTAGAGGAAAAGATGCCCGCTCGGTCCCCCGGTGGTGCCATCATCCTTGTGAGTCCACCAAGAGTGCGCCCTGCGTACTCTGAGTTGCGTATTGAGACCACCTGGAAGAAAATATCTCTAAAGGAGTGGTCAGCTCGCGATCCAATCGGGAAGAGCTCATTCAACATTTAACGCCTCCGCCGGGCATTGTTATGCCGCCTTATCCTGCTTCGCGGGACCGAGTCTATCGGTTTTCCCTGGTGGCGATAACTATGGGCTATTGTGCTTCTGGTATTGTCGCGTTTACGCCAAATGGCTTGGCCGAGACCATCATTCGTACGTTTATTGCCGTTAGTACGGTGGTGGCCTCGTATAGCTTTTTAGTATGGTTGCGAAATTGGCGATTTCTGGTTCGATCTCTCGCCATTCTTGGACTCCTCCTCTCGCCTATACTTCCTCTAGCCAGCTTGGCAACCTCCGTATCAAGCTCCGCTATCATGGCCGCAAAGGAAACCCACTGCTTTCATTTTCTGGCCGGAAAAATTATCCCTTGGTATTCTCTGGCATTAGGCATTAGTCTTATTACCACAACCAATGCGTTCATCCACGGCATCGGGTGGCTTATTCTCGCTGGCCTGTGGGGCTGGCTGGTATGGGCACGATGGCAATTACCGTTGTTCGAACTGATGGTCGCATCAGTGGCTGGAGATCAATAGCCTAGCCCTAAAAATGCGCATGAGCTCAGAGCCCTGTCCTCCCTCCCCCATCCATAGTCCTTGCCTGAGGCATGGGTCCAAAACATCCCGGATTAGAGGAGAGTCAGGTCGATTGACGGGCCGTCACCCGAGGACCGTAAGACGTTAATCGAATCGTTCCTAGGGATCACTGTCCCGATTCCATAGACATCAACATGATACAATTCGTGTATGGAGGAAAGTAACATGTGTACACCATGGTGGCGTTTTCTACTGATGTTAGGGGTACTGGGGAGCTTCTGGCACCCCATGTTGGCGATCATCATCGTATTGCCGATCGGATCTTGGGTATTGGCGCGGGTGCTACATCGCGACATTTGGCCCACGCAATACCAGTGTCGGCTACCGGATGCGCGTTAAAAGTCGCGAAATCTTTAAAATACAAAGGCTGCCCTTGAGGGACAGCCTTTCTCAGCTTACCGTTTGTCTAAAGGAACAAAATCGCGATGCGTGATCCCGGTGTATTCCGCCCGCGGGCGAATGAGACGATTGTTACTATATTGCTCTAATACGTGGGCAGTCCACCCTGACACCCGACTCACTGCAAACACTGGAGTAAAAATATCGGTTGGGATGCCCATCTGCGAATAGACCGAACCCGAATAGAAATCGACATTGGGATAGAGTTTCTTCGAACTCATAATCGCCTCGCGCACCTCGTTCAACATGTCATACCACTTCAGATCTTGAGCGTCTTCGCCAACATCTTTTGACAGCCTCCGCAAGATAATGGCGCGTGGGTCTTCCGTATGGTACACGCGATGGCCGAATCCCATAATTTTTTCCTTATGGGCTAAGGCATTTTCAATCCATGGCTTAGTGTTGTCAACCGTTCCAATCTTACCTAACATGTACATGACCTGTTCGTTGGCACCGCCATGCAACGGTCCCTTCAATGTGCCAATCGCCGAGGTAATCGCCGAATAGATGTCCGACAGTGTACCGGCAGTGACCCGAGCGGAAAACGTGGAGGCATTGAGTTCATGATCTGCATGTAAAATCAAGGCGGTGTTAAACACCTGTGCGTGTAAGGCCTTCGGTCGTTCGCTGTGCATCATATACAAAAAGTTCTCCGCCAGGGGGAGGTCCCGATTCGGCTCTACCGGTTCCTCTCCATGGCGGAGACGGTCAAATGCGGCGACGATTGTCGGTACCTGCGCTACCAACCGAACCGCTTTACGGTGATTTGCGTCCGAATCCATGGCACTCCCATCGGGGTCATAGATCCCGGCCAAACTCACCGCTGTTCGCAATGCATCCATCGGATGCGTATCGTGCGGCAAAGAACGCAAGAAGTCCTTTACTGGCTGCGCCAGGGGGGCTGCGCTATGCAACTGCTGATTAAACTTTGACAACTGCTCTTTATTCGGCAAGTCGCCATACCATAACAAGTACACTACTTCTTCAAAGCTGGTCGTCTCGGCCAAATCGGCAGCATTATAGCCACGATAGACTAAGCGCCCCTCGTTTCCGTCAATAAAACAAATGGACGAGGTATTGGCCACTACATCTTCGAGTCCCGCCTTAAATCCCTCTTCTGCCATTGTGACGCCTCCTTGTATTACTCTCTATGTACAAACAACCGCTGGACAACCACCCACCAACGATAGTTTCGAATAACAACTAAATTGTACTCCTCTTCCGCCAAAAGCGATCCCCTAAATTTTTCTCACCCTCTTCTCACCACATGGTTTCGCCGTTTGACACGCTTTATGCTCTTCTTTTCACTACCTTTTACGACTATTTCTGCTTTGCGGCTATCAATTGCTATAATAGCCCTAACGAGAGTGTTGGAGGAGCCAAAAATTTGTTAAGAAACCGAATTCGAAAGGTTCCCGTCACGGTACGGGGAACCCATTATATCCATGAGTATTTAGTACTACCCGATGTCTGCGCCGTAATTGCCGAGGTGCCAGAAGGAATTGTGCTGGTCGAACAATTTCGCCCAGCGTTAGGACGGCGGATACTCGAACTTCCAGCGGGACGGCTGCGTCGCGGCGAAGAACCCGTACAAGGAGCACGCCGCGAGTTGGCTGAAGAAACCGGCTATCAGGCGGGAGATATGCGTCTCATATCCCGATTTTATCCATCAGCCGGTTTATCGCGTCATAAGGTACATCTATACCATACGATTCATCCCACTCCAGGTGAAACTCACTGGGATGCCACGGAAGAAATTGAGGTCAAGATCATTCCTGTGACCGAAGTGCCGAACCTGCTCATTGAAGGGCGGGCTGCCGATGCAAAAACTCATCTCGGTTTGGTCTACTTTCTCAATGCCCGTGGCTGGTTAATGCAGAGAGGTCGATGGCGACCGACGGAACTCGCACAACGGTCTGACGAAAAACGATAGATCATGGCATTAAAATGTACTATACAATTCACCAATATCGGCTACAATGACCTTAATGGCATCCGAAAGGAGGCTTCTTCGGTGAATTGTGAACATTGCGGAGCCAAGGTGGTCGATGGTGGCCACTTGTGTGCGGATTGCAGCGTCGCGGAAACCTCAACGGATATGGCACCGCGTCCGTTGGCCAAAGTGGTACCTTTTCGTCCTAAGAAGCGCCCGGTCGCTGTCAGTCCGCGTACCGCTGCCCGTCGACGCCGCCGCGCACCAATCGCGTTATGGTGGATCGTGGGGATTGTGTCGTTGTGCTTAGTCCTCCCCTATATCTATCCTCTTCTGCATTAGCCATGGCACAGTATACTCGCATTGTGACCTTGGGCGCAGAATTACCGGAAATATTGGAAGCGTTGCATGTTGCCCAACTGGTAGTGGGCGTGTCCGGGTTTACGCGACGTCCAGCGTGGGCCAGGCAACTTCCCAAAGTGGGCGGATTCGTAAGCCCCAATCTTGAGACCATTCGTCAGCTTCAACCTGACCTGGTGATCTCGACATCACACTTGCAACATGCTATGGTCGGACAGCTTGCGTCTGAAGGATACTCTGTATTCTACACTAATCCTACCAGCCTAAACGACGTGCAAGTCCTGATCGAACGGCTGGCGAGTCTATTGGATGCAGACGATACGGGTCGCCTGGTGGTGGCCCAGTGGCGCGAGCGCATCTATGCCCGTCCCACGGTAGCTGACCGGATTCGCATTCACTTTGAGGAATGGGGAGACCCGATTATGGCCCCTATCCCTTGGGTGGCCGAACTGCTCCAACTAGCAGGGGCAGAGTTGGCTTTCCCAGAACTCAGTTCTGAGCGATTTGCCAAGGACCGCATCGTCACCCCTGACGCCATTGCCAGTCGCTCCCCCGACGCTGTTCTGGCGTCCTGGTGTGGTCGTCGAGTCGACCTCGAAAAAATCCAATCACGGCCCGGCATGGCTCCACTCGCCCCTGAGCGAATCCGCATGGTGCCCTCAGACCTATTTTTACAACCGGGGTTAAATCTCATGCAGGCCCGAGACCAGTTGGACCAACTGCTCCGTGGCTGGAGCACCTAGAGCCATTCACTCTTATCTAATTGCGGTTGCAAAGCTCGGTTCAAAGACTCCGCCAAAGCGTCGGCCATATCGTCAATTAAGGTATCGATTTCCTTAGGGGTCACCATCAGTTCCGCAAACCGCGTCCCCAGCACCTCATCAATCAGTCCCCGCTGCTCCGAGGGCGCCATTTCTTGGAGAATATCATAGAACACCATGTCTCCGGCCAATTGTTGACTCAACAGATGGATCGCCTCTTGGGCTATGCTGATGGACTGCACCACGGTGCAGACCCCGATCGCAATCACCGGGACTCCAACACTTTCTTCCGTGAGTCCCTGGCGCCGATTCCCCACTCCCGACCCGGGGTGAATTCCGGTATCGGCAATCTGCACACTGCCCAACAATCGATCAAGATTCCGTGCGGCCAGGGCATCAATCGCCACCACAAAATCCGGTTTCGCCTCGCTCACAATGCCACGAATAATGTCCAACGTCTCAATTCCAGTGGTGCCTAGCACCCCTGGGGCAACCGCAGATACCGCCCGCATCCGGTGGCGCATGTCTTCCGGCACCACCCGACCAAGGTGACGGGTGACCAGCAATCGCTCCACCACCCGCGGTCCTAAGGCGTCAGGGGTGGCATTCCAATTGCCTAGCCCGACAATGAGCGCACTTTTCGCGGTATCTTGGGGAAATAGGGCTTTCAATTGATCCGTCAATTGGCTAATCAGGGCGCCCTTGAGGTCCGGATCGCGATCTTTAAAGGTAGGTACATCCAACGTGATATAGTGTCCTCGCGGCTTCCCCATCAATCGTTCAGCAGACTCCTCATAAATTTCCACCTCGGTCACCACCACTCCGGATCGCCGTGTTTCGCGCACTCGGACGCCGGGAACTTCCTCCTTAGCATCCCCACGCACGATATCCCGCGCTTCAAGCGCCATGTCCGTATAGACATGAATGGGTTCAAACGACTCCTTACGTTCTTCCAAATCACTCCGCCTCCGGTTGGACTCCTCGCTTAGCCCTGTGATGATCTTAGAGTGACCTGGCGCAAAGCCAATTATACACCGGACCTCCGCCGGACAATGGGTATGGCTGATGCGAACGCCATAACCGCATCGCGCGCGATGATGATAGGCGCCACCACCACGGAGACAAACATGGTTAGCAGAGGATTC
>NZ_JBYCKN010000086.1:0-13173 GCF_057473405.1 Sulfobacillus sp. TH-112 | reverse complement strand
CTAGTGCGCATAAGTATTGGTTTGCCCAAGGCGATCCGGTGATGCTGTTTCTTAATAATGACGTCTATCCGCTCTCGAATCCTCAAGTGCGAATCGCGTTGAGTTATGCTATCTCCCGATCGCAAGTATCAAACCAAGGGGAATATGGATACGAAAAGCCCGCTACGGCACTTGGTATCCCATCGGCGCAGTCAAGCTATATTGATGCGGCCGCACAATCGGCGGCTCCTTCTAATTATGACCCGACCAAGGCGGTGAAAATGCTGGAATCCCTGGGATTTAAAAAGTCGGCCTCCGGTCAAATGCTGATGCCGAACGGCAAACCCTTTCAGTTTTCGTTACTGGTGGTCTCCTCTTATTCGGATTGGGTGCAGGATGTGACCGTCATTGCCTCGGACATGAAGCAAATTGGCATTGATGTCACTGTGAAACCCCTACAATATTCCGCCTACTATTCTGATCTGCAAAATGGGACCTATCAAGCGGCGATTGGGTGGTCCTTTAGCGGTCCAAATCCTTTTTATTACTTCAATTTCGCGATGAATTCGCTCTATAGTGCCCCGGTTGGGAAAGTCGCCACGAGTAACGTCGAGCGATTTACCTCGAACACGGCAGACCAATATCTGAACGCTTACAACAGTACCACCAATGTTGCGGCGCAACAGGCCGCGTTAGACCATTTGGAAAAGCTCTGGGTGAATGAGATGCCGTCAATTCCCTTGGTATGGGGAGCGTATTGGAACGAATATAACGCCAGTACCTATGCTGGATGGCCAACGCCCTCCAATCAGTATACCGATCCCGGGCCCAATGACCCGTCGATGGAGCTCACCATATTAAATCTAAAACCGAAGAAATAGATCTGTGGGGGAACGACGATGACATTTATCTGGAGGCGGGTCGTGTTTTACATCGTGGCGCTCTGGGCCACCATCACTCTCAATTTCTTTCTGCCCCGCATGATGCCAGGAAATCCTGCAGAGGCATTGATGGCAAAGTTTGCAGGGCGGCTGAATCCGCTACAAATGAAGTCGATTGAGATTGCTTTTGGATTAAATGTGCACCAGAGTCTCTGGGTCCAGTATACCGATTACTTGTGGCAAATCCTTCATGGCAACTTAGGGGTCTCGCTGACATTTTTTCCCTCACCGGTATTAAAGGTGATCGGTACGGCCCTTCCTTGGACAGTCGCCCTCGTGGGAGCGAGTACCGTGATTAGCTTTGTCCTTGGGATCACTATGGGCGGAATCTCCTCGTGGTATCGAGGACGCAGCTTTGATAGTATTACCACTACCTTTTTTACCTTCACCTATGCCTTTCCCTATTTTTGGATTGCGCTCGCGGTGCTGTATGTGTTGGGCTACCTTATGGGGATATTTCCTATTAGTGGTTCCTATACCAACGGACTCACTCCAGGATTTAACGGGCCTTTTTTAGTGAGCGTGTTTGGCCATGCGCTCTTGCCGGCGCTGACCATCGTGTTTACGTCGGTCGGATATTGGGCAGTGAATATGCGCAACACCATGGTCGCCACCACCTCTCAAGACTACGTCACATTGGCAGTAGCGAAAGGACTCCCGACGCGAAAGATTTTAATGGGATACGCGGGGCGCAATGCACTTTTGCCCAATCTTACCGGGTTTGCGATGTCTTTAGGATTCATTGTGTCGGGCGCTATTCTCACGGAAATTGTCTTCTCTTATCCAGGTGTGGGGTATTTGCTCTATCAAGCGGTACAACAAGAGGATTACCCTCTCATTCAAGGCATTCTATTGATCATTGCGGTAGCGGTACTGTGTGCCAACTTTGTGGCTGACCTCATGTATGTCTATTTAGATCCCCGTGTGTCCAAGGAGGGGAACCAATAATGGCAACACCAGTGGCTGGGTCATCCTTACGGCGGGCGCAGATGTTCGCGGTGGGCACGAGGGTGTTCAGCAATTCCAAGGCCAAGGCAGGGGGCATTATCCTATTGGCGTTTGTGCTCATGGCAGTATTCGCTCCGTTGGTTGCACCTTATAACCCCAACGCGACGATTTATGGAACCCAGCTTGCGCCGAGTACTCTCCATTGGCTGGGTACCACCCGAAATGGTCAAGACATCTTGAGTCAGCTCATTTGGGGTGCTCGACAACCACTCGTGATTGCCGTATTGGCCGGACTGACGGCCACGGTGTTGGCTGTGGTGGTCGGGGTATTAGCCGGACTGACGGGTGGGCTATTGGATGATGCGTTAATGATGATGACCAATATTGTGCTCATTTTGCCGGGGCTGGTGCTGGTGATTGTGGTGTCGTCCTACCTCTCTGATGCGAATAATTTTCTCATCAGTGCGGTGATAGCACTCACCAGTTGGCCATGGGGTGCGCGCGTACTGCGCGCGCAGACCATTACGCTGAAAAACGAGGACTTTGTTCTCTCGGCCCAAGCGGTCGGAGAAAATACCTGGCATATCGCTTTCGCGGAGATATTACCCAATATGATATCGCTCGTGGCAGCAAACTTTTTCTTCACCTGTCTTTACGCCGTGGTCACGGCGTCTTCGCTGCAATTTCTGGGGCTGGGCAACATCAACACGGTGAGTTGGGGCAGCATGCTGTACTGGGCCAACAATAGTCAGGCTTTGATTACTGGTGCCTGGTGGTGGTTTATTCCACCGGGACTCGCGATTGGGGTGCTAGGCGCCTCGTTCGCTCTCTTGAACTTTGGAATCGATGAAGTGACCAATCCTCGACTGGCGAAGGGAGGGCAATAGACATGGAGGACATCACCCTAAGTGTCCAAGACCTATCGGTAGAATATGCTGTCGGTAACACCCGGTTGGCGGCAGTGAACTGCGTGTCCTTTGATATCCGACGGGGTGAAATTCTAGGACTCGCCGGCGAATCGGGTAGCGGCAAATCCACGGTGGCCCAGGCCATTGCGCGGATTGGTTCTGGAGCCACGTATGTTACGGGACGGATATTATTCAATGGTATCGATCTGGTCACGGTGGATGCCAAGACCCTCAGAGGGTTGCGGTGGTTGAAGTTTTCTTTGGTGACTCAAAGTGTGATGGGTTCGCTGAACCCCTTAACGACCATTCAAACGCAATTCTTCGACACATTTTTAGCCCATGAAAAGGCATCACGTGAGGTGATGTTGCATCGGACGGCGGAACTTTTACAGTTGGTTGGCCTATCGAGCGACACCATGAACGCCTACCCGCATCAACTCTCTGGAGGAATGAGGCAGCGGGTGGGTATTGCCTTGGCGATGATGTTTAACCCGGACTTGATTATCATGGATGAACCGACGACCGCACTAGATGTGGTCGTAGAGCGTGACTTATTAACCCAAATCAAGATGCTACAAAGCCGCTTTGGATTTTCGGTACTGTTTATTACTCACGACTTGTCACTGCTGTTCCGACTAGCGGATCGGGTAGCCATTATGTATGCGGGGCAAGTGGTCGAAGTCGGAACAATTGCGCATTACCGACATCAACCATTGCACCCCTATACCCGCGGGCTCATTCATTCGTTTCCACGGATTGGAGAAGGGAAGAACCTCCAACGCGGGATCGCCGGATCGCCGCCGTCTTTGGGGCACATGCCCGAGGGCTGCCGCTTTCATCCGCGATGCCCGATGGCCATCGACCTGTGTCGGACGCGCCAACCAGAGTGGACCGTCATTCCTGGAGCGTCTGATATAGGGACACAATGCTTTCGCTGGGAGGAGATGGCGTGATGATCATGCCTGATGAGGAACGCGTGATGGTGAAATTGCATGGTGTGACCCAGAAGTTCGTGAATGCACGTCATAGAAAGACCACCGTGGCCTTGGACAGGGTGAGCTTAGAGGTGAAGTCCGGAGAAGTTCTCGCCTTGGTCGGGGAGAGTGGTAGCGGGAAATCCACCTTGGGCCTTATTATTGCAGGACTGCTGCGACCCACGGAGGGAGAACTGTATTTAGATGGCGAAAAGTTGCTCTATCGAAAGAGTGCGCTCAAAGCGCATCACCGGCGAGTCCAGCTAATATTGCAGAATCCCTTTACCTCATTAAATCCCGTGCACACGATTGACTATCATCTGCGGAGACCACTGAAAATTCATCGGTCCAAAGACCATTTGGACTTTGCATCAGTGGCGGCTCAGTTGCTAGAAACGGTGGGAATGCGACCTCCCGACGACTATCTTCATAAGTTTCCTCATCAGTTGTCTGGTGGCCAACGTCAACGAGTGGGGATCGCGCGTGCTTTGGCGACGCAGCCTTCGGTGATTGTGGCTGATGAGCCCACCTCGATGTTGGACGTGTCGCTTCGTCTGGATATGCTCAATTTACTCCTTGACCTGAGACAAAATTACCACACCACCTTCGTCTTCATCACCCATGACTTGGCAAGCGCCTATTACGTGGCGGACTCGATTGCCGTACTCTTTCGAGGCCACATGGTGGAGTCGGGAACTGCTGACAGGGTGGTAAAAACCCCCAAACATCCTTATACCAGACTGTTGCTTGAAGCCATTTCGGAAGAACTATCGGGAAGTCGCGATACGCATGCCATATCCAATATGGAGCCGACGTCTATGGGCTGCGCCTTCGTGTCCCGCTGTCCGGTCAGTATGTCTCGATGCGCCACCGAAGTGCCGATATATCGATCACTGGATGATGGTAGCCAGGTGGCGTGTCATCTCTATGACGGGGACACTGTGTTGAAGGAAATGGAAAGGATTCGATAACATGGCCCAACAACAAATTCTTCTGGGCGGGTTTGCGCATGAGTCGAATACTTTTACTCCCCTTTCGACGTCGCGCCGTGACTTTTGGATTTATGATGATCCGGGTGACCTGTCGAGACTCCTGGACCAAAAGGATGAATACGGGGGAGCGCTGATGGAACTCACCCGGCTGGGTTATGAGGTGCTATTCATTATTGCGGCCGGGGCAACCGTGGGAGGGACCATCGATTTTGAGGTCTACCAAGAATATGGCGAACGACTGCGTCGACGGCTTGAGGCTCTTGACCTGCAGCAGGTGGTCGGCATTCAATGGGTGATGCACGGGAGCTCAGTAGTCAAAGGGGTATCTGATGTGCAGACTGATTTAATAAGGGGGCTACATACCTTACTTCCGAAGGTGCCCATTGTCGTGAGTTATGATTTGCACTCGAGCTTGACGTGGAATTTCATCCGCCGGGTGGATGGAGTAGTGCATTATCACACCGCGCCTCATCGCGATCAGTGGGAAACAGGAGTTCGCGCCAGCCAAATGTTGCACCGTGCTATCATGGGCCAAGAGAGCATGGACAAAGTGTTGATTAAGCTACCGATGCTGCTGCCGGGTGAATTTGGACAGACCGACCAGGACGTCATGGCGGAAATTTATAATCGGTTAACACAATTTCAGGCGGCGAGTGGCGCGATTGAGGTTTCGCTCAGCCAGGGGTTCCCGTGGGCGGATAGTCCTTCGGGAACGGTTGGCCTTCTAGGGTACTGGCGCGAAGGGCACGCTCGGCATTATCTGCTGGCGTTTCAAGCGCTGGCCCGAGACATCTGGGCAAGGAGGCATTTGTTGTATCAATCGGTCCCACTCTATTCGCTTGATGAGGTAGGCCCCACAGATCACCCCACGATATTTTGCGATGCGGGAGATAATCCGACTGCCGGAGGAGCCGAGGATCGGGTGGATGTACTGGAAGAGGTGTTAAGGAAGGGCGTCAGTGGCGTGTTGTTTTTCCCGATTGTCGACCCAGACATGGTGCAAAACGCTTTCCAGTGGGAGCTTGGATTCGTAGACCAGGCCCGTCTGGGAGGGCGGTTGGGCGGTACCAAATCGGTATCCGTTCAGGCGGCTGTGATAGGGCGCGGGCAATGCGAACGAACCGGACGCTGGGCGCTTCTCCGCATTCAAGGAAATGATGTGGTGGTCACGGAGAAACGCTTCGGCGTCTCTAGTCCCTTTCTTTTGCGTGACATGGGCATCGATATGGCTGGACTTCCGAAGGCTTGGGTGGTGAAATCTGGCTATCTTTTCCCAGCATGGAAGACATGGTTACGAGAGGTCGGGGGAGAGGAAAAACTGTTGGCTACGGCGGGGTCGACGACGCTGGACCTGGAAACCCTACTGTATCAACACCTATCATCCGCTACCTATCCCATTTCCCGATCAGCTATGATGGAGGCGCAGATGGACGTATGGTGGGCGGGTCCCGGGGGCGTAACCCGTACTGCTAGTACCTTGTCCTGAATCGATGTGGAGGATGGAGGAATACCGTGGTGTCCGCAAAGTTACTCAAGGTCGATCGTCAACTGATGATTTTGGACTTGTTACATAAGAAAGGATCGAGCCTTCGTATTGCGGAGTTGAGCGTGGAGTTAAACGTCAGTGTGGTCACCGTTCGGCGAGATGTGTGGGAGTTGGCGCGACAAGGAATTGTCGCTTCCACTCGTGGAGGTGTCAAACTGCTTCACGAGGGGGCTACCTATGAGCCACGCTATGAAACCAAACTTAGTGAAGATACCGATATCAAGGATGCCATAGCCCGTCACGTTGCAGAATGTGTAGACGATGGGGCCACAATCTTTCTTGATGGCGGCACCACGGTGGGATCGTTAGCGCATTACCTGGCGAGAAAGCAAGTCACCGTCGTCACCAATGCGCTAAATGTCGCCAATGTGCTCGCCAGTTCGAAATCAGTCCGATTAATCCTGGTCGGTGGTACCTTTCGCCAAACCTCCCAGACTTTTTTGGGGCCGAAAGCGGTGCGAGCTCTAGAAGAACTGCGGTTTGATGTTGCGTTCATGGGGACGGAAGGATTTGATCCAGCGCGAGGTGCCGAGGTCCCCGACGAATCGGATGCTGAATTTAAGGCGCGTGCTATTCAGTTGGCCCGCGAGGTGGTTCTGCTGTCGACGGCCAGTAAGTTGAATAAGCCGCGATTGTACCGGTTTGCCACGTGGGAGGACATCAATCAATGTGTTATTGCTGGGGACGTGCCGGATGAAGCGGTGCATGAGATTGAAAGCCACGGCGTTGAGGTCGTCTCTCTAGCTCTCAGACCTTCAGATGTGGGGGTGGAAGAAACGGATGGGTAAGCATCGACACGAATGACCCCAGAACGGGGTAATGTCGGCTCGACGGATATGGGGTCTCTTTGGCTGCTATGGAAAAGGCAGACTCTTCCTTGGAAGGCCTCGGATCGATGCGTAATGCGGGGAGTGGCATATCTATTGTCCGTTAAGCACCGCCAGTTGCTCTGCGGAGCCCTTGATTGTTGTTTCGATTTCCAGGAGGCGATTTGGGCGTGATGTCAGTCGCATGGATCTACGAGATGCTGCAATCGGGCCTGCGAAAGCTCTCGTTTGTGGGATGGCCCACGTGCATGGAATAAAGTCCCAGTAACGAGTGAAACTGAACGAACGTTATACTTACGATGACACTTTGGGAGGTAGGGACATGATGAAGCGCCTGCCGTGGGGAACGGTAGTTCTCGTCTCAGCTATGGTACTCGTCGGATGCGGTCAGGAGACCCATTCTGCTGGGCAAAATCCATCTCCCAAGGCTCCGCCGCGCGCCACCAGCACGGCACCGTCCTCGTCAACAACAGCACCGTCCACTACCTCACGTCCGACGCCAGTATCCACCTCGTCATCACCATCCCCATCGTATGTCGCCTATCACAATCGAATCTGGGGATATTCGTTACGTGTGCCGCAAGGTTTTACCGCATCCGCGTCCCCAGAGGATGGGGATGGCAAGTCATGGGACTATGGGAAGGCTACGATTGAGGTATACGGACAGTACAGCCATGCTACGGGGCACCCTGCAACGGTGACGTCCGTCTTGAGGGCTTTGGTTAGCCAGAAGCATCCGTCATACCAGGCCCATGGCGTCGATTGGCTCGTCGTGTCCGGAACCCACGATGCTCAGATTTACTATATCAAGGAATTTATTGGGGCGACGAACGAAAATGTATTATCCATTGCATACCCTGCGGCCGACCAACGCGAGTGGAACTCCCTGGTGACGACGGTATCCCATTCGTTTACCCCGGGTGGACTCACCAATTCCGCCCCTGCATCGAGTCCATTCCAGACAGAACGGGTCACGATTCCACCCAGTATTACCGTACAATTAGAGGTGCCATCGGGGTGGAAAAAACAACGCTGGAGTGCCGGCGATGCCGCGGGCTTCGTATGGGTTAACCCATTGAATTCCACTGAATGGGTTCGGATGCTATTGAGTGGCAGTGCCGGATCCCTGTTAAACAATCAAGGGCACTATGACGTGACCCAGTTTGTCAATAATCCCGGTGTACAATGGCGTGTTGTTCAGGCGAATCAACTCTCTGGACAATTTACCATTCCAATCGGCGAGATTTCTACTCCCATCGGTAACATCAAGCTCAATAAATATGTGGTCTATGGCTATGCCGAGGTCATGACCCGTCCAAGCCCGTTGGGTGTGGAAATTGATGCGGTCGCTCCGAAAAGTGTGGCGACAGTCATTGCGACCAGTGTGATAATTCGTTGACCAGTGCCGCATCCATTATCCTCAGTGAAATAGGGGCTGTCCCAAAATCCTTGGACCCTAAAATTTTCTCCCACTTGACCCCTCAAAACAGGGAGGTAAGTGAACGACTTTCTCCACTGCCCCGGGTAAAACGGGCACATTTTAGGGACGGCATCACTGCTGACATACCTTTTGAGACCGCCCCCTCGTCAATGTTAACCGGTCGTTCCGCAGCAACTAGGTTTCGACGCATTGGACATCGTGGACGTTGATACAATGCCAGAAAAATACGTATTGTACCAATTCATCAGGATGTTACCGGCGGTATCGGGAGAGTCACCACTGGTCCAATAGTTACTCTGTGACCACCCCATTGCACCCATTGCTGCACACGCAGCCTCGAATCCCGGCGCGAAATACCTCCCTGCACCTTGGATGGCGCCGTATCCATTGCTCGGGATGGTATATCCGTTATGGTACGCGTCCGAAATATATTGAGCGGCCGTTTGTTCGTTTCCCTCAGACGCCGAGACAGGGAAGATGCTTGTGTCGGAAAAAGCCTCAAGGTATCCTTGATATACACCGTCGCAGATATTATCGAGCGGATGATCGGGGTGTCCGCTACCTGTTATCGCGGGCGGCGTACCGGATGACGCGGTGCATGAGATTGAAATCTTCGGCGTTGAGATCGTCTCTCTAGCTTTCGAACCTTGAGAAGCGGGCGTCGGAAAAGCAACTGGGGAAGCGTTGGCACGAATGACCCGAGAATGGGGTGATGTCGGCACGACGGGTATGGAGTCTCTGTGGCTGAGTGGTGGATGAATCTTGAATTAGATCGCGACGGCGTTCTATTGAGCCATAGAGTCCTATGTGCTATGACAAAGGCACACTCTTCCTTGAAGGGCATCGGATCGATGCGTAATTCGGGGAATGGCACATCTATTGTTCGTTAAGCACCACCAGTTGCCCTGCGGAGCCCTTGATTGTTTTTTCGATTTCCAGGAGGCGATTTGGGAGCGATGTCAGTCGCCGTCGGTCTTGAACAACGACGGTGTGAATTGGTTGGCCATCCTGGATCTCGGACAATAGACGCTGAAGCTGAGGTTGATTTTCAGAATCCTTAGCCTCAAGGGACTCCACATACTCTTCCACATCTATCCATCCGATCTTCTTGCAATAGTTTCGACACGCGGCGACTTGAGCGCTGAGAGCTTTTGGATCTGGGTCAGACGATCGCGCATAAATGACGACTCTTGATTTCTGAATACCCATTTTTTCGAACAGCCAGCCCATCCATCCCATGTCCCCATGCCCTCCATAAGGTAATACCGCCGCAAGACTCATTATCAACGAATTTTCCGAGTAGAACAAGAATCAAGGTCGCCGCTGGAGAACATCATTTGGATGACGATGTATCTGACAAAGTATAGCAAGCAGGTGTGGAGTGCTTCCATTATGCAATCAACGGCATTGCGGCAGCGCAATGGTGCTTTTGATCTTGTGGAAAGGGCGGCCATGTTGGCACAGGGTTCACTTCAACCGTCACGCCACCGTATCGCAATTCCATGATGGGAAGGGTCCGTTGGTCATATCGATTGGCGTGTTCCGTAGGGTCGGTGTGATCGAGCGCTGATTGAAATGGGGTGCTCGATTCCAGCGATGCGGTAGCTGGTTGGTGACGCTGATAAATTCCGAAAGTAAATCACGGTGCGGGTTCGGCGATAACGGTCAAATCACGAGGAATACGTAGGCGATTACCCGTGGAGAACCTCGGAAATATGGCTTGCGCGGACCGTCTCTGCAGGATGCCTTTTCACCCCGTACACGAAACGGTAAACGGTAGCTTCGCCGATATAAGAAGTCTCGTCTCCTTTAGCACGTTCTTTCCGGTTTTGCTGTTTTCTTCTGATGGGGTGTGAAGGTGGTTGCTGTTTCACCCTCTATCTAGAGATAGAGTCTCTGCGTTCAAAATCCATCGGTAGGTGGATGGTGGCATCGTCGCGAGCTGTCTATCATGAAAACGAACCGCGCGAGCGCAATTAGAGGCTCCATGGGGAGGTCATCGACTTCTATCGAGACGGGGCGTTGGACTAGACATGCCAGCACAAGGTGCTACTGTACTTCTACGAACGCACGGTGGATAGGTTGTTGTTGACACGAACGGGTGTAAATCACTCGAACACGCGAGTCGGTAGCGGCGGTGTGCAGCGCTTTAAGAATGACGGGCCGCGCACAGATTTTTCGAAGGATCAAGGGAAACTTTAGGGAAAGGTTGGGACTTATGAGTGTTTTTGATTATGTGATTGATAGTGCGCTGGTCTTGATGGTCTTGCTTCAAATCCGGGAGCAACCGCTCACGCGTAGGAGGATGATTCGTCCACTTTTGGTGGTGGGGGCGGCGGTGGCCCTCTATCTGCGGCAAGTGCCTACGAGTGGGAATGATGTGTGGTTAACCCTTGTTTTGGCGGCGGTAGGTGCGGCAATTGGCTGGGCCAGTGGGGTCACGGTGCATATGCGATCGGGATCTGACGGTAAGACGCTGGTGCAAGCGGGATGGGCTTCAGCGGTATTCTGGGTGTTGGGTATGGGTGGAAGATTTGCATTCCTGGTGTGGGTCAATCATGGAGGGGCTGCATGGGTGATCCGATTTAGTTATCACCACGATATTACGAGTATCGCTGCGTGGACGGTGGCGGTGTTGGCCGAAGTGGTCTTCGAAGTGGTGGCACGAACCGCGGTAATGGCCGTTCGCGGACAAAAGGTCGGCCAAGCTATAAGGACCGGGCCGGAGGGTCTCGCGAAGTAGGCCGGTAGCGGTGTATGACATTGGATGAACCGTGAGAAAGACACCGTGCTTTGGTCCCTCGGAGGGGAAAGCATGGTGTCATTGAGGAAAATCGGCAGTCTGACCGACAGCAATGAAGCGATGCGACTCTACAAGAGTTTGACAGTGGCGAGAGTGAGTCAATGAGGGGAGATTCTTGAAAGAAGGTGTTAAAATTGATCACCAATAAAATCATCGGTACCACGGCGTAAGGCGGTTCATCCGAACCCGTCGCGGACGCCCGTGATTTGTATGTGTTTGAGGCCTTCCTGATTCCAAACATGGTCCTGCGACCGAAGGCAAAGCAGGACGCCAACAGGCGGTTTCTTCCCACCAAAGCGACCGCCAAATGGGCTATCGTATCACCGGCTTGGGGACAATTGGTCTCGTTTACCACCTATAAAGCGGTGCGCCAAGGCAAGCTGGTCATCCCCGTTCCCCCCGAATATAGTTCGCAGGAATGCGCCGTCTCCACATTCATTCACTTCCCCGGACAATCGGCTCTCACAGGCGGAGTTTGTCTGTCAACGTTGTGGACACACCGGTCATCCGGACTACAATGCGGCTGCCGTTATCGCGAAGCGGGGTATCAAAAAGCTTCTTTCCGGCAATCCGCTCACGAAATCTCACAAAATCACGCGGATTTTTCGGAAGTTAGGGCCGGAGCGGTGCGAAGTTTCTCCCGGGGAGATCGCACAAGACGCGGGAGGCCCACGGTTTTCCACGCAGCGGTCAACGAACCAGGCATTGTTGCGAACGCATCCTGAAAGCCCCGCACTGGGCCTCGTAGAGGCCATGCGGCCGGGGAAAAGTTCAAGATCGGTATAATGCCGGACAACACGATGGCCCGCTGGAGCGTCACATATGTGTGAATTTCTTTATCGAAAAAGGTCAGCGTGGTGTTAGCTGCCCCCAGTGAGTAGAGGTTTCGTGTGGGCAGATAGTGAAAGCGTGTTTCAGGACGGAATTCTATCACGATTTTTAGGTCAAAACGTTCGTTCAGCGGTGCCGCAAAATCGCAATCGGGCGTGGTGGCTGGCGGTTCGTAAAGATAGGTCATGCGAATACCCAATTCTCCGGCTTTGGCTCCGGTAATCCCTGCCCAGGACTGAAACGACTCGGAGACCAGTGCCCACTCGTCCGTACTCAGTTGACGATCACGTGGGAGACTCACGTAGGCTTCAAGATGGGCAGGTTCAGTGCGCAGAGACAACTCAGAAGAGACCCCATCAAGATTAAGCCCCTCGGTCTTTGAAACCGGAAGGCACCACTCCAGTGGCCCATCGCTAGCCTCGGTGATTTCGCCCCAATAGATGCAAAACATGGCTCCGGCTCTCCCCTCTACACGCGGTAGGGCACAGTTTTGATCATGCCGATGAACTCCTGGCCAAATGCCCAAGCTCCATTCATTCCATTGACGCGACGTTTCACGCATAGTATTTCGCGCGAGGGAATTTCTCGTGTGTCTACCTCATACATCATTTCATACCTCCCATTGAGTTGATTGATAAGAAATGTCGCCAGATCTCGACGTGCAATGTGTGAATCTTCCACGGCGGCCCAATATTGGGACAGTCGCGCTGCTGCCTCTGGAGGATCTAAAGCGATGATTCGCTGAATCTCACCCGGCGGCACTTGAATACGACGAAGAGATGAGACCAGCCGGGCTGTTTCGATTTGCTCGACTCCATACAAACGATAGCCCGAATCCGGGTCCACTGGCCTCGGCACGAGGCGCCCCATCTTATCGTAGAGGCGTAGGGCTTTGGGGGAGAGATGCGATGGCTTCGCAAATTTGCCAATGCTCAAGAGTTCCATCATGACTCCTTTCTGACGACGACCTTCCCAACGCACTT
>NZ_JBYCKN010000085.1:0-9050 GCF_057473405.1 Sulfobacillus sp. TH-112 | reverse complement strand
TTGGCACGGTGTTTTCGATACGCATGATGCGGGGACAGGGTAGCGTTTCGATTGGTCTTCCAGTGATCCTAGCCGCAGGGGTTGTCCTTGGCCCGGCAGCCGGGTTTTGGGTGGGGATGCTGAGTAGCTTTACCTGGCGAGAAATAACGGGTAAGGTGCGATGGCCATCGGTCCTCTTTAATCGGGCGCAGTTAGGGATGGCCGGATGGATCGGCGCGGAGGTGTTTCGTCTCCTTGGCGGATCCCCGGAGCGATTGTCCCTAGCGCAAGCCAGTGGGCAATTAGTGGCGGCGGCGGTGGCGGTATTTTTGTGGAACATCTTTGTAAATGCGGCCGCAGTGGCCTTGCGTGAAGACCGGTCGTTGAACGAGATTATCCGGGTATATTTTAAGTGGGCTTTGCCCGGATTCTTTGTCATGCTACCGGTGGGGTACTTAATGGCAGCGGTGTATCGCATTTCGGGTCCCTGGCCGGAACTCATTTTTCTTTTGCCGCTGATTGCGGTGCGTACCTGGATGGTGTTAGTGAAGCGAGTTCGGGATATGTACAATAATACCATTCGCGTGCTGTTGGTGGGGGTGGATGCTAAAGATCCCTATACCTTTGGCCACTCGATGCGGGTGGGGCACTACGGCGCGGTATTTGCGCGCTATATGAAACTTCCCGAAGACGTGGTGGAACAAATCCGTCATGCGGGAATGCTCCACGACATTGGGAAAATGGCCATTCCGGACAATGTCTTAAACAAGCGCGGCCGTCTGAGCATTCCTGAAACCTTTACTATTCAGCGGCATCCGGTATTAGGTAGTGCCATGTTGTCGCGATTGAATCTGGCAGGCTGTGCTCGTGACTGGGTACTGCATCATCACGAACGTTGGGATGGGACGGGCTATCCTGATGGACTGGTGGCGGAGGAGATTCCGCTCGAAACGCGCATTGTCTCGGTGGTTGATGCCTATGATGCGATGACGTCGGACCGTCCCTATCGCAAGGCTATGAGTCATGAATTTGCTGTCAGGGAAATTGCTGAGGAGCGGGGAACCCAGTTTGACCCGATTATTGTCGATCAGTTTCTGGAATTCTGTGCCTCAGTGAATTTGGCCCAAGACGAAGGGGCTGGACATGGGTGGGATCGTACGCCAAACATTCCCATAGAAGACCTGGAAACTGAATACCAGCGTGAGCTCCATGAGTACATGGCGCGTCAAAATATGGCTGAGTGACAAAAGATATGTTCGGTTGCTGTCCGTCTCGAGCCATGCTACACTTAATCAATAGGTCTGAACCGTATGGGAACCTGAGGAAGGTTCCTTTTGGCCGTTGATTGGAGGATCATGGATATGCTGAAAGTACTCTCAAGTTGGGTGAACCGATTTAGCGAGAAAGAAGTGCGTCGCTACCGTGGCGTGGTGGCACGGATTAATGATCTGGAGCCGACGATTGAACCCCTCTCTGACGAGGAATTGCGCGCTAAGACCGCAGAATTTCGCAGGCGCTGGACCGATGGAGAGTCGCTTCAAGATTTGATGCCGGAGGCGTTCGCAGTCGTCCGTGAAGCATCTAAGCGCGTCCTGGGAATGCGGCACTTCGATGTGCAGTTAATCGGTGGTATGGTGCTCAACGATGGGCGTATTTCGGAAATGAAAACTGGTGAAGGGAAAACCTTGGTCGCGACATTAGCGGCGTATTTGAATGCTATTCCCGCTAAAGGCGTTCACGTTGTGACGGTCAATGACTATTTGGCTCGGCGTGACTCGCAATGGATGGGCCAATTATATGAGTTTGTGGGTCTCACCGTCGGTTTGATTCAACATGATATGGAGCCAAGCGATCGTCGGGCGGCCTATGCGGCAGATATTACTTATGGCACGAATAATGAGTTTGGATTTGACTATCTGCGCGACAACATGGTCCTGACGATGGATGAAATGGTGCAGAGGGGACTTTCCTATGCCATTGTGGACGAGGTGGACAGCATTCTGATTGACGAGGCCCGCACCCCGCTCATTATCTCTGGACAGGCCGATAAGTCGACGGACTTATATTACACTTTTGCTCGTATCGCCAAGAATCTTAAGGAAGAGCGCGACTTTACCGTAGACGAGAAAATGAAGGCGGTAGCCCCGACCGAGGCAGGTGTAGCAAAAGTTGAGCGAATGCTGGGCGTGTCGAACTTGTACGATGATGCGCATATGGATTACGCCCATTATTTAAGTGGAGCACTTCGGGCCAAGGCGCTCATGAAGCGTGATCGCGACTATGTGGTGAAAGACGGCGAAGTGATCATCGTAGATGAGTTCACAGGGCGACTCATGTTTGGTCGGCGATATTCGGACGGTCTGCATCAGGCGATTGAGGCTAAAGAGGGTGTGAAGATTGAGGACGAGACGCAAACTCTGGCGACGATTACGTTCCAAAACTATTTCCGCATGTACGACAAGCTATCTGGCATGACCGGGACAGCTGCGACGGAAGAAGAAGAATTCCGCAAAATTTATGGGCTAGACGTGATTGTGGTTCCAACGCATCGCGCGATGGTGCGTAAAGATCATCCTGATATGGTATACAAGACCGAAGCGGCTAAATTTCGTGCCGTGGTCCGGGAAGTCGAGGAACTGTATAAGACGCGTCGCCCAGTATTAGTGGGAACAGTTTCAATTGAGAAATCGGAACTGTTGTCGGACATGTTGCGCGAACGTGGGATTAACCACAATGTCTTGAATGCGAAATTCCATGAGCAAGAGGCGGAGATTATTGCTAAAGCCGGGGAGCCCGAGACGGTCACTATTGCGACCAATATGGCAGGGCGTGGGACAGACATTGTGTTGGGTGATGGGGTCAAAGAAATGGGTGGGCTCCATATTATTGGTACGGAACGGCATGAATCACGCCGTATCGATAATCAATTGAGAGGTCGTGCAGGACGTCAAGGAGATCCTGGATCCTCGCGTTTCTATCTATCGCTTGAAGATGACTTCTTGCGATTATTCGCGGCTCCCACCTTGGCCGCGCTTATGGATCGATTGGGTGTGGAAGAAGATGATCCCATCGAGAGTCCGACCTTAACGCGCGCTATTGAATCCGCCCAGAGAAAGGTAGAAGGCCGGAACTTTGATGCTCGAAAACATGTGCTGCAGTACGACGACGTGATGAATTTGCAGCGTGAAGTGGTGTATAAGCAGCGGCGAGATATTTTAACCAAAGAGAGTCTGCATGAAGATGTGATGCACATGCTCAATGGTGTCATTGAGGACGCTGTGACAGTGCATTGCCCTGTCCAATTACACCGGGAAGAGTGGGATCTAGAGGCGCTTGTGACCAGCCTGCAGGATTTGTTTTTACCGCCTGACACCGTGCCCTTGGAGGAAATTGAAGGGATGAGCCACGAGGAATTGGTGGAAACGCTGATGGGCTATGGGGAGCGGATTTATGCTGCTAAAGAAGAGGAATTAGGGCACGACACCATGCGGGAACTGGAACGCATGATTATGCTACGCGTGGTGGATTCCAAGTGGATGGAGCACTTGGACGCCATGGATAATTTGCGTGAAGGTGTGGGATTGCGGGCCTACGGACAGCGGGATCCGCTAGTCGAGTATAAGACGGAAGCGTACGACATGTACCAAACCATGGTCGGCGCTATTCGGGAAGAAGTAATTCGTATTTTGTATCACTTACAGATGGCACCGAACACCGAACCGGTGATGGAGCCAGTAGCTCACGTCACCCAAGAGCAACATGGGGATATTTCCGAAGCCCCCGCGCGGCCGTTCCAGGTGATTGCAGGAGGACGCAGTGGGAACGCCGAGAAATAGTGGCGCTTCCCCCATCGGTTAACCGTCGGTTAACCGACGCATTCGTAGTATGAAGAGTCAGGGCAATCACGAGGAGGCACGGACATTTATGTTACAAGATGACTTAATTCAGCATCGCGAGGCGATGGTGGAACTGATAGAACGCATTAGGGGGTCTCTTTGACCCCGAGAATCGGCATATTGAAAGAGAGCACTTAGAGGCCTTAATGGCAGAGCCGGATTTTTGGGCGGAACCGGCCAAGGCAGAGCGAATTTCCAAGCAGTTGCGGCTGGTCGCGGGACCTTTGGATCGATATGTGGCGCTAGAACGGTCGGTGAGAGACTGGGCCGATCTTGTAGACCTCGCCGTGATGGAATCCGATATGGGAATTATGAAAGAGCAGGCGAAAGAAGCGGACGTGTTGCTGAGGGAATTGCGTTCTTTGGAACTCACCCTTATTTTACAAGGGCCGTACGATCATGAGTCGGCAATCGTGACGCTACACGCGGGCGCGGGAGGAACGGAAGCCCAGGATTGGGTAGAAATGCTCTTGCGGATGTATCTGCGATGGGCAGAAAATCGTGCTTTTCGGACACGCATCATCGATCAATTGCCGGGAGAAGAAGCAGGACTGAAGAGTGTGTCGGTGGAGGTTTCGGGAGAAAATGCGTTTGGGTTTTTGCGATCCGAACGAGGAGTGCATCGATTGGTCAGAATCTCGCCCTTTGACGCCTCGGGTCGTCGTCATACGTCGTTTGCCTCGCTTGAGGTGCTCCCTGATATTGAAGCCGATGATATGATGGTGATTCGTCCTGAAGACTTGCGCGTCGATACTTTTCGCGCTTCCGGAGCTGGAGGACAGCATATTAATAAGACCGACTCTGCGGTGCGCATTACCCATAATCCCACAGGAATTGTGGTGGCTTGCCAATCGGAACGCTCCCAGCATTCCAATCGGGAGACGGCCATGAAAATGTTGCGAGGAAAGTTGGCCGAGCTTCAAGAGCGGGAATGGGAGGAAAAGATGGCGCAAGTACGTGGGGTCCAAGCGGATATTGGCTGGGGATCGCAAATTCGCTCCTATGTCTTTCAACCCTATACGGTGGTTCGCGATCACCGGACCCGTTACGAAATGGGCAATGTGCAAGCGGTGATGGATGGGGATATTGATGGCTTCATTGAGGCTTATCTGCAGGGCGAAGCCCGAGGATCTCTGATGCCTGAAGAGACAGAGTCTTGAGTCGGATCATTAAGCTTTTAGTGGTCTTAGTTGTGGTTGTAGGAGCTTTGCAGTGGTTTTTGCCCCATTGGGCAGAAGATGCCTTGGCTAACCAATTAACGCACTATGATCATGGCCCAAAACCTACCGTGGAAATTACTGCGCTCCCGTTTTGGACACTTTTTACCGGGCACTTTCAAGACGTGTATGTGGTGGCGAATAATGCGGTGATTGACGGATTCGCTGTCCGTCGTGCCAGTGTCAATTGGCGGGATGGTGGTCTATCCCTGAGGGCCTTAGTGAAGGGGCACTTGATAGTGACCCGGGAGGGGCAGGCCTCGATGACCATTGTCCTGACGGGGGCCTCGCTATCGCAGTCCTTAGCACGATCGGGAAAGATTTCAAACCCGAAAGTCACGATCGAACCTACCCGCATTGCGATTGCTGGCCGGTTGTTTTTGGGTGGAGTCTATGTGCCATTGGACACGAAGGGTTCGTTGGTGGTATCGTCCAGTCATCGCCAATTGATTTTTCATCCGATGAGTATTGATGGCATCTCTTTACCCGTCCTGACGGATGTGCAACTATTGAATTTGCAGAATATGAAGTTGCCCATGGCCCTCGAGATAGCCGACGTGCGGCTCGGTAACGATCAAGCGTCCGTCACAGTCAGAAATTAGTCCAAGGAGGAATCATGAAGATTACCCGGAAAGTGGTACTGGATTATCTTCAGATTGCTCTTGGCACGGCGATTACCGCCACAGCGATTAACGGATTTTACTCTCCCAATCATATTGCCGACGGTGGGGTCTCGGGAATCGGGATTATTTTGCTCTATGTGCTGCATGTCCCGATCTGGCTCACCTTGGCGGTGGTCAATCTTCCACTCTTGTGGCTTAGTCATCGCTTGTGGGGTGGGCGGGTCGGGCTACGGACCATGGTCGGGACCATTATGTTATCGGTGTGGGTAGGCGTTCTGCACTATCATGCTTTAACGCACAACTTGCTGCTGGCGACCATTTATGGCGGCATTCTATCCGGCGTTGGTCTGGGTTTAGTATTTCGTGCCCGTGGTACGACGGGCGGTAGTGATGTCGTGGCACGATTTGCATCGCACATCTTTCCGGTGAGCATGGGACAGGCGATGATGGCGATTGACTTCTTTGTCATTGCCGCCTTTGGCTTTACCTTTGATGCCACGCAAGCCATGTATTCTCTCATCGCTCTTTTCATCTCATCGAGAGCCATTGACTTAGTTCAGGAAGGGACGGCATTTGCACGGGCCTTTACCATTGTCACCGCCCATCCGGATAGGGTGGGATCACGGATTATGACCGAAATTGGACGGGGAGTGACCCGGATTGGCGGGCAAGGAGGATACACCGGAGAGTCCCGCCCGCTTTTGTATGTGGTCGTGATTCGCTCTGAAGTCACTCGGCTAAAGGAACTGATTTACGAGATCGATCCCGAAGCTTTTGTTGTGGTGGCTAATGTGCACGAGGTGGTGGGCGAAGGATTTCGCCGACCACCGCTAGAAGAATAGTCATGGCGTTGGGATTGGCCGTCCTTAGCCGACTGACGATGAGTCTTTTATGGACGACGCACTCATTGGAGATTCTCGATCACTAAAGCGCTTAAATCCTATGGCCACCGTCGCACCTCCCACAGCGGTCACGCTTAGCCAAAGTGTGGCGCCTAGCGTCAGAAGGCCGCCGCCTATGGTCGGTCCGAGTGCGGAGCCCGTGCGGTTGGCGAGTCCAAAGAGCCCCATATATCGTCCGCGCAAGTCTTCTGGTGCTCTCCGCGCTACCCACGTCGATGCGGCTGGGTTAATCACATTTTCTCCTAAGGTGATAATCAGGACGGCTAACGCGAATACCCACACTCCGTGACCGAGTAACATGGATAGAAAGCCGAGCCCATATAAAAGACTTCCGAGCCCCATTAATAGCGCCGAAGAGATATTCTTGACGAGCCGAGTGATTGGCCATTGCAGTGCCACTACCAGTACGGCATTTTCGGCGGCCAGATAACCAAAGGTGCTGACGGGATGGTGTAGGTAGAGATGGAGGTATGCGGGAACGACTTGGTAGAGTTGGGCGTAGACCATTCCCGTCAGCCCCCACAATAGCGAAAAGCGGACGAAGGGCCGGTCACGCGCCACTGTCCAGATCGAGGCGGGGACGAGCGCGTCTGGGGTTGTATGGCGGGCTCGTCGGCGTTCCGGAATGGCCAGCATGATAATCCCTAGAAAGACCACCATCGAGAGCGCGTCAAATCCAAAAATCGGGAAAAATGCGTGGTCCGCGAGAAATCCCCCGATCATCGGTCCAATAATGATTCCGGCATTGGATGCCATGCGCATGAGACCATAGGCTTCAGTTAACTTGGTTGAGGGGACCATGTCGCCCACCATGGCCATCGAGGCGGGCTGAAATAACGGCACGGAGAGTCCCATTAAGACCAGGGCCAGTATCAGCAAAAGGGGGGTGGAGGCGAGTCCGACAAATAGCGTACAGAGCGCTCCCAGGCTAAGGGATACCAGCATCACCGGTCGACGCCCCCAACTGTCGCTCAGTACCCCGCCTACAAGCTGCGCCGCCACTTGTGAAAGGCCATAGAGGGTCATGATGAGCCCTACGATGGTCATGGAAGCGTGCAAACGGGTGGCCAGATAAATGGTCATAAAGGGGAAGACCAGGGAGTTACCCACTAGATTGACAAAGCGCCCCAGCATTAAGATGTAAAAACTGTTCGGTATCTCTGGGTCCCTCAGACGGGATAAACGGCTCACACGGGCTCTCCTTTATCGAGTTGATGCGTCATCATCCACATTATTTTAAAAATCGCAGGAGCGACTTTCCGATTTGCTGCGTCTGTTTAAGCAGGTCGGCTTCCGGGAGTCCTGCACTCAGGATGGTCATGACATAAACGTCGTTACCATGATACATAATCCCACTATCGTGTCGCGCCTCGTTAAGGCTACCCGTCTTATGGGCGAATCGGATTAGAGGAAGTTGTCCCACGTAGCGGGGTGCTTTAGGTAATGCACCAATACTGAGCGGTCCCTGGCATCGGGATAGTATGTCTACCATGCGTCGCGAGACATCTACGGACACCACTTGACCGGTAGCAAGAAGCTCCATCAGCCGCGTCATGTCGTAGGAGGTGGTGCGGTTGATGCGTTCGTGCTCAACCGGTATGCGCTCCAAGCGCCTTTCCAAGACGGTGTGTTGAAGTCCCAGTCGGCGAATCAAAAGATTGACGGCATCGACACTCAGGTAATCAATCAGCATGTTAGTGGCGGTGTTGTCAGACACTGTAATCATCAGCATCGTTAAATCGCGCAACGACAATCGTAATCCCGGGCTAAGGTCTATCAAAACCCCCGATCCGGGCACCTGGTCCTCTTTTTTCATCACCAAGGTGTCGTCGAGAGACAAATACTCTTCTTCGACACGGCGAAAGACTTCCGCCATGATGGGAACCTTAATCAAGCTGGCAGAAGGCATTATCCGATGTTCGTCGTAGCCAACGGATTTCTCCGTTTGTAGATTTTTTGCATACACGCTGTATGATCCGGGACGCGGTTCGATGAGAGTAGCGAGCGACATCAAGACTCCTCCAGTAAAGAAACGACATTGTTCGTATATTCTTTGTAAATGATAGCATCAGTGATGCGATTTCTAGAGGATATTATGTAGAAGGTCGCGAATTTTACGATGTGGTGATGGGGAGGTGTCGGGATGAGTGTGGTAGTGCTCGGCAGTATTAACTTAGATTTAATTGCACGAATTAAGGAAGTGCCTCAGGCTGGAGAGACCAAATTGGCCAATTCCATGACCATGAGCCCTGGAGGAAAAGGAGCTAATCAGGCACTGGCGGCACGACGAATGGGCCGACCGACCATGCTGCTCGGAATGGTCGGCGAAGATGCGTTTGCTGTGCAGTCTCTTAAGTTTCTTCGCCAGGAAGGAGTGGATTTAAGCCGGATTGGCGTCTCTCGTGATACGGCGACGGGGCTTGCGATGATAGT
>NZ_JBYCKN010000084.1:0-11492 GCF_057473405.1 Sulfobacillus sp. TH-112 | reverse complement strand
TTGCTTGTGGATTTGGCAGCGTTGGATGAGGACCTGATCCCCCCAGACCTCGCGCACCGCTTTGGATAAGGCCTTGGAGCCATCGATGACCACGAGTCATCCGGGCGCGGCCGTCAGGCCGCGGGTGCTGAGATCCTGCAATAAGGCCGTGACCACGGTGTGATTTTCGGTTGCCCCTTCGACCAATCCCAAGACGCGTTTATGACCCTCCGCGTCAATCCCTAAGGCGCCCACCACAGAACATCCTGCACCGGGCGTTGGTCGGCTAACACAAGATTTTTCGGGCTCGGCCGGAGCCTTCGGGGAGCGGCAGGAGAACACGCCACCGCCATGAACCGAGAAGCCCCCGGCTTTTAGCCGTGGGGAGTCGTCACTATTCCATCCCGTCTGCCTTGTTGTCATAGAAAGTTCATGCTCTGCATCGTGACCACTATAGCCCGCTCAAAATTGCGGTGCCGCTATTTCAGATTAGGGCCTCCGCGAACCACCGGAAGAGAGACGTTTCCGATGATAGGCTGCACTTGTGGTCGCCCAAGCAGGTAGCCTTGCATATACCGCACCCCGCAGTATCGCAATGTCCAAAATTCTTGGGGGGTTTCCACTCCTTCGGCAATCGTGATCATGCCGGACTTTCTTGCAATATGCAGTATAGCTTCGATTGCGGCACGACGGATGGGATCATGATCGACTCCAGCCACTATAAAGCGGTCAATCTTCAAAATGTCGGGTCTCAAGGTTAAAAGGGCACTGAGGCTCATGAATCCTGATCCATAGTCGTCAATGGCCAGCAGATGGCCTTGTTTGCGCCACAGTTGTAGTTGTGCGAGTGATTGAGGATTGTCCAAGAGTGAGCGGCTCTCTGAAATCTCTAGGACCACGCGATCAGAAGGCGCATCGATGGGCGGATCGGCGGGCAGGATCAAGGGATCGATATTCACGAACAACAGTTGGTCGACGGGAAGGTCGGGGAGTCTCTCTACCGCCAGTTTTCTCGCCTGATATTCCAGGCCTGCTCGTTGATTCTGTCGGTCTGCTTCAGAAAATAGCATGGCAGGAGATTCCCAGATCGATCCTTCCGGACCGCGAAGTAGCGCTTCGTGCCCCCAGACGGATCCGTTGATAGAATGGACAATCGGTTGGATTACGGTATGTAAACTTTCTGCGGGTACTGGTAGCAACACGTGTCATCCTTTCCATCCCTTTTGTAGTCCTTCGCGTCTTATGCCGAAAGTCCTTGTCTGATAGAAGAGTTTTTGAGTTGGCGGCTATGGCAGATCCTGATGCGGCCATCGCGGGAAAGAGTCGATTCCCGGGACCCGGGTACGCCTAAAGACCTAGGCCTCTTAAGAGAGCGACGTGCTAGAGTGAGGCCAGTTGAGCGAAGGAAAGGGAGAAGTCACCAATGTCCAGGTATCGTCGACTGATCAGGAATCGGATTTTTGTCATGTATTGGTGCGGGTCTACAGTAGTGCTGTCTGCCTTGCAGTTCGTCTCGATTGCGTTGGCATGGTTTGTTCTTAAAACCACCGGATCTTCACTACGGCTAGCGCTCATTTTGGCGGTGATACCCATCGCTCGCATGCTCACCAGCCCCTTCATTGGGCGATTGGTCGACCGCTTCCCCAGGCACCCGCTGATGATTCTGGACAATGCGCTACAGAGTATGCTTTACGCATCAATCCCTGCCATGATCTGGATGCATGTCCTAACCTTTCCGATTTTGCTGTCAATCGTCATGGTTGCAGCGGCGCTCTCTCCTCTTTCCATGATTGGCCGAGGAGTCTTGCTACCCAACATTGTCAAAGAGCAGGACTGGGAAGCGGCTAATGCCCTATCGCAAATTGCGGAGCGGCATGGTGACGCTATTAAAACCGGCCGTGGGCGGTATTCTGGTGGCTTCTGTCGGCTCGCCCGTCACTTTATTGATCACGGCGATGTTGTATGCCGGATATATTGCTTCGCTCCTAGCGATTCCCGCCGTCTGCTATCGTGCTCCCGCCATGGATGACCGAGAAGACCCGTTGCAGGCTCACGAGAGTGCCTGGCATTTCCTCCGGAAAAGTCCGATATTGATGGTGATTGGCCTGGTCACGCTATTTTTCAATCTGACCTATGGGCCGCTCGAACCGGCATTGCCGGTGCTGGTGGTTCATATCTATCATGCTGGTGCCCAGATGTTGGGATTCTTGTGGAGTAGTTTCGCGGTGGGATTAATGATCGGTACGGCGCTTTGGATGCGATGGCAACCAGGCTGGGGTATCCGTGTTGTGACGATTGGGGGAGTGACTTATGCTCCGTATAACATTGTGGCGACCACTTGGCAGCAGCGATTGATCCCAGATCAATTGCGGGGGAGAGTATTTGGTCTGCTGCAATCGGTGACCAGTTCAGGGCTTCCTTTAGGGCAAATGGCAGGGGGACTCGCGATAGCTGCTATCGGGGCTGGTCACACCATTGCATCGGCGGGGGAGCTACGGTGCTATTAGGGGTGGTGTTAGCGTGTTTTCCGTCACCTTGGCGTACGGTTCGAACAGCGCACGATGGTCATACGGCATGAGCGGCCGCCAAAATAGAGCACTCGGGGGACAGACCTCAGAAGTGAAGGCGATTGCGTAAGGTGACGCTGAACTCATAGGAAAAAAATATCCCGTCTCTCCGCGACCAACGGCGGGGAGAGACGGGATGGACTGTCACTACACCACGACGCGGTTAATCGTTGGCGTTCGCGGCTGGAACGATTTGAATCGGCGATGAGCCCGTCGTGTGAACCGACACGAGTGCTCCAATGTAAAGATGGGGATAGATTTTCTGCGCCTCCGGAATGGGTACTTCAACGCATCCAAGACTTTGCGGGAAGCCATACGATGCGCGCAAGAATCCGTGTACCGCTTCGCTACCATGGAAATAATTAATCCAGTGCACCGGGTCGGCATACGGAGTTCCATCCGGATTGGTGCCTTTCATAATTTGAAACGGCGTACGGATTTGCACAGGAAACGTGCCGATGGTGGTTGGGGTCTGGGGAATCCCGGTATTCGCTAACGTGGTCAAAATCACTTTGCCGCCCACATAGAGCCAAAGCCGCTCAGGCAGTGTCTCACTGACATAAATGTACGCATAGGGTGTGGTATCGACTTGGTGCGCTATCACCGCTTGACGTAAGGCGGCCCAGAACTGGGCTCCCGGCGTCGGTGTCAGGGCAAGGCCATGCTGATGTTCAAAGGAATACACAGCACCTTGGGTGATGACACTCCAATTCGTGGGACTCCAGAGGTCTTCGAGAGATTCGGGGACATCGGCGTATCTCCACGAAAAGCTGCCGTTAGGGGCGGAATACGCGGCTTGCCAGTTCGCCGTCGAGGCCGACGACGATGGCGTAAACGATACTGGCAAATAATCCAGTTCGGCAAGCCACTCCTGCATGGTCTCTGTCAGTCCCGCCGGAACCTGATAGGTTAATGTGGTGTTCGATGACAAAATGGAACCGTCTTTCGCTCGCGGGCCTGAGGACCCGCCTGGAATGGTGACAGTGATATTCGATGCGGGCGTAAATCCGATACCGCTTGGCTGAAATTCATACGTCTCGTCATTAATCTTATGCCATGATCCGGGAACGGATGGTGACATATTCCATTCGGATACGTTGGCTTCGGTCATGGGTGTCGAGAACGTGACCTTAAGAGGAGCCGTCGCCGGGACGCTGTTTGACGAGGACACTTGGCTCAACGCGGCTGTGACATAGGGGACCGACGCATAGGACACGGTCTCGATCTTCCCGTACTTTTCCCAGGACCTGGCCCGCGCTGCGACTTCAACCACACCGCGCTGGTTAGGCCGATTCAGGGTAGGACCAATGGCCACATGCCGCGAATCATTGACCGCCTCCGTCTTTTTTGACGATGCCATCATGACATCGGCGACCGAACCATTATAGGTGAGCACCAATGAACGGTCTAACGGCACTTTGACCGTATCGCTCACCAATTGGGGCGCTGCCGGTGTGACTAAGGTTTTGGTTTGGGTAGCCGACCATCCCAAAAAACCGGCATCGTGGACCGTCACGGTCACTGAAGTATTCGGACTCAGCGTGGCTTCAGGCCACAGGTTTCCGGCTTTTACCGCAATGGGGACGACCGTGCCATTGGCGGTCGTGGCCGTCGCGGTAACGTGTGATCCTAATCCTAAGGTGCTAACTTTCAGCAGTGCGCTCTTGCTCCGACTCAGGACCATATGGGGTCGGACAAACCACGCACCAATGCCTAAGAGAACGATAATTCCCAAGTACCAATAACGGCGGGTATGCCCTGAACCGCCGGTGGGTCTTGCGGGTGACATGTTTTTGTTTGAATGGTTACCCATATGACCTCCATATAATTGCTGTTGATACCAATATAACGCCAACGAATGGCAATGGGTCACAATTTCGACATAACATTTCGTGCTAGATACCATTTTTATGCACAATATTCCTCGCTACCGACCAATTTTTGGGGATCGCCGCGGGATGGCGGGAATTTCCCTGGGAAATGTGCCATGCGAAAATGAGAAGAGATTCGATCTTATAGTGCGTTTCTGACGTTGGGGGCGAAAGCGCGTATCATGAGACGCCTGGTTCGGTTAAAAAGGTGAAGGAGTCCTCGTCTCGCACAAACGCGTCGAGAGCCCGGCCAGACCAGCTTCGACGACATCAGTAGGCCACGGTGGTTGTGTATACGCAATCCTCCTCTGCCTCAATGATGCCGGCACGTAATCGCGAGGTAGTGCGGCTAGGATAGGCCGGGAAAGACGAGGGACAGCGTGGCCATGCTCGTTCTTTTGTCAACGCTGCCGCACGCTCGACAAATGTTCTTCCTCGCAAGACGCCAGAATGGAACATATTTCCTCACCCGGAATAGGGTGGATGGACACCTACTTCCCATCTTCTATTGGGATAGAAGAGGGATAGTAGGGCGATAAGGAGGGAGAACGCTTGGCGCTCTTTGACGAAACGTTTGCTCCGTATTATCCATTGGGAAGCCGCACACTGTCTTCAGGGAAAAGCGGAACCGATGTGGCGATTGTGCAGAGTGTGTATAACGGCATGCTCAGTGCCATGAATCCTTCGGGAGGACCGATTGGATCGCCGATTCACATCACAGGAAAGTATGATGCCAGCACCGTTTTGGCGGTGAAGAACATCCAAAGTTATTTTGGATTGAGCGTAGATGGCGTTTGTGGTCCGAATACCTACTTCGTGTTTGGTCAAGGAGTGGGGGCCCACACCACCTACGGAGGGCCGGTATTTGGCAGTCGGCAACTATCCGAAGGCATGTCCGGCGGCGATGTGACGATTTTGCAAAATCGTCTCAATTGCTATCGCTACGCGGCGACCTTGCTGGGACCTGCCAGCGGAGTCTTTCGAGCGCCGACCAGTGCGGCGGTATTGGCATTTAAGAAAGATGCCGAGGCCAACGGCGATACCGGATTTCCTAATAATGCCATTGTCGGCTATGGCACCTATGACGCGCTATGGCTTTATACGCTTGCTGGCGGGCGGGCCATCGACACGGGCCGCAACGGATTTGATGTGGTCTTTGTTCAAGGCGTGTTATTGGGGCTCGGGTATTATACAGGGCGCATTACCGGATACTATGATGCGCCCACTCGCCAAGCGGTGGTGGCTTTTCAAACAGCGCAGCGGATAACGGCCGATGGCGTGGTGGGACCTGCCACCTTTTATCACCTGGGCAAAAATAACAATAATGCCGCACCGAGCCCATTTGAAGTGTTCTGGCCACCCTCAGTGATGCCTCAGGTGACGGTGTGCAGTACACCACTGACCACCACCACTGGAGACTCACATCCTTATGGGGAAGCCTCGTTGGTGCTCAATGTGTCGGAAGGGTTTGAAAGTCTTGATGTGGTCGGCAACTTTTTGAATCCTCCCGGGCAATATGGGAACTACGACGCCTATGTGTTTGTCTATACCGATAACGTGACGGGTGAAGTCTATGAAACCATTACCATGACACAGACGACCTCCGAAAGTAATCCCGGCGACTGGGCTGGAACCTACTCCCCGGGGGTTAAAACCATTCCCGAAGGCGTGGTCTCGATCTATCCGATTAATACCACTACCGGAAATATGGGAGAGCTCATCTTAGCCGGCACCTTACAAAATTGCCAATAAAGGCGGCAGCATCGCATGAAACCCCGACCTACCAGTCGGGGTTTTGGTATTTTTGGCAGCCGCTGATAGTTGGCGAGTCTTGTCGGAGAGGGTACAATAGAATCACTTTGATAAAGGGGATGTCGAGGCTGAGCCAATATGACAAGCCGATCGTGGCCGATAGGGCGTCGGACGTCGAAGTGAAGCCACGCGATAGCGCCTGGGCGAGGATTTTACTCTGGCTGGAATTAACCCGCAACTTGGCCGTTCGGGATGTCGAAACACGCTATAAGCATTCATTTTTGGGACTCTATTGGGCGGTGATCAATCCCCTCGCCAATGCCGGAATCTATGGATTTGTCTTTGGCACGATTTTTCATGAAACCTCCAAACCGATTCCTTATGTGGTGTTTCTATTGACCGGATTTGCATTTTGGAACCTGTTTGCCAACGGATTAGTGTCGGCCACCAGTAGTGTGTCTGGCAATGCCGCCTTGTTAGCCAAGATCTATTTTCCGCGGGTGGTGTTGCCAACTGCGGAAGTGTTGGCGCGGATGATTGACTTTATGTTTTCCATTTTAGTGTTAGCGGTATTCATTGCTATTTATCGCGTTCCCATTCATTGGCAACTGGTCTTTTTGCCATTCATTTTAGTGATTCAACTCATCTTCACTATTGGCATCGGCTATATCTTAGCGGCCTTGAATGTGCTCTATCGTGACGTGATGCAACTGATTCAATTAATCCTCATGGCATGGATTTATTTTTCCCCCGTGATGTACAGGCTTTCCAGTGTACCCGCCAAGTTGCGCTTCATTTTGCTTATTAATCCCATGGGCGCCACCATTGAAGCCGAGCGAAATCTGATCTATGTCGGACATTTGAAGCATCCTCATTACGTGGACTTAGCGTTTGGAGTGTCGCTCTTGGTGCTTTTTATTGGGTGGCGAATCTTCAAGCGGGTGGAACCGCTATTTGCGGAGGTGATGTAGATGGCGTCCATTGCGGTAGAGAATGTCTCCAAACGTTTTACGTTGCGCAAGGATCGCCCCGACAGTGTCGGGCAACTGTTGGTGCGGATGATTCCTCGACGTAATAGTCGACCGGTACGCGAGGACTTTTGGGCGCTACGAAATATTTCTCTCGATATGCCGGAAGGGGTGAGCTACGGCATTATTGGGTCAAACGGGTCAGGGAAAAGCACCCTCTTAAAAATTCTTACCCGGACTATGTCGCCGACGGAGGGCCGGATTGACGTGATGGGTCGAGTCTCGGCCTTAATTGAGCTTGGTGCGGGGTTTCACCCCGACTTTACGGGCCGCGAAAATGTCTATTTGAATGCCTCGATTTTAGGGATCTCGCGTCGTGAAATCGAACGGAAAATGGATGACATCATTGAATTTGCTGAGATTCGGCCGTTTATTGATACCCCGGTGAAATACTATTCTTCGGGGATGAACGCCCGCTTAGGATTTTCCGTGGCGACCAGTGTAGAACCCGAAATTCTTATCGTCGACGAAATTTTGGCGGTCGGAGATGAATCCTTTCAGCAGCGGTGCATGGATCGTATTTTTCGCATGAAGCGGGAAGGGACCTCCATTTTGTTGGTATCGCATGACTTAGGTTCGATTGAACGGCTGATGGATCGGGCTCTCTGGATTAATAAAGGGGTGATGCAAAGCGAAGGCGTGCCACGCGACGTGGTGCATGCCTATCGCCAGAGCCTCTTAAGCGAGACCGAGCCTGATACGGGAACCATCAGCAATTCTTCTGGAGAACTGGAGCTTTTAGAATGCGATATTCGCCCGCTGACAGGATATAGTCCGACGCTCATTTCCGGGGATGGGGCGAATGTGGGAATGGTATTGAATAATAATTCGGGAGGGGATTTGGCGGGCAATGTGACGGTGCGCATTCGCCGTCCCGATGGTCTTGAAATTGCGACCCTCAGTACCTTTCAGGACGATCACCAGATCCTAGTGCATCCCGGGCGGTGTGAAATTCGACTGGAATTGCGTCAGGTCCCCTTAATGACCGGGGAGTATGAATTAGATGTGGCCTTTCATCTCCCCGAAGGACGATTGGTGCAAGAGTGGAACGGGGCGAACCATTTTCATGTGCAAGCCTATGAGCGCCAAGGAGGGCTTTTGGTGCTTCCGCACCAATGGCAAGTGCACTCATGAAGCGGGAGAAGCCCCTCATCGCGATCGATGGTCGATATGGTCTGCGCTCGCCACGCCGCGGTGTGGGGGAATATGTCTATCGCATGGTCACTGAACTGGGGTTTATGGACCGGCCCTACGACATGCATGTCTTTGGGGATTTAAGCGCGGATCCCGAAGTATTGAAACGACTTCGCTTTATTCTGCCAGTCGATCTTCTCATCACGCCAACATTTTTTACTTGGGAGCAAATGGCCTTTCCTCAGGCGGCGCATGGCGCGGCATTAATTCATGGCACGGCCAATATTAATCCCTTGCTGACACGTATTCCTCAAGTGCTCACCATTCACGACGTCATTGAGTGGCATCGCGGTCGTGACTTTCCGGGCGAGATCCCTTTTCGCCATCAGGTGAGTCGGTTCTATCGTATGAATGCGCTCAAAATGTTGGCCCCGCGAGCGAAAGCGGTCTTTACCGTATCGCGCCATGCCAAACGTGACATGGTGGACATCTTACATCTTGATCCGGATAAGATTGTGGTGACCCCGCTTGCATCCAAGACTCCGGTGACAAAACCGATCTTTCCGAAGCAAAAGTATTTTTTGACGCTGGGCGCGATGGATCCGAGAAAAAATCTTTTAGGAGTGATTGCGGCCTTTTCCAAGGCGGCCTTGCCGGACTATGTTCTCAAAGTGGTGGGAATCGAGACGGCGGCGTTGCCTAGCATGACGGAGCATGTGAAACGGCTTGGCTTGGAGGATCGCGTGACACTGCAAACTATGGTGCCCGACGAAGAACTGGTGGCGCTTTATCAAAACGCCACCGCGTTCTTATACCTCTCCTATTTTGAAGGATTTGGACTCCCGGTATTAGAAGCCATGGCCGCTGGTGCCCCAGTGATCGCATCCAATCGCTCGTCCATTCCCGAAGTAGTGGGGGATGGGGGCCTTTTGGTCAATCCGGAGCGCAGTGAGGAGATCGCTCATGCTATGGAGCATCTCGCCTATCACCTTGATCAGCAAGAGGAACTGGTCAAAGCAGGGCAGAGGCAAGTAGAGCGATATTCTTTTAAAGAAATGGCGCGACTTACCCATGAGCGGTATTTGTTGCTGTTGCGCAATCGGCACCTCATCTAACTCTTGCCATCGCCATATCACCATCACCGAGAGAGCGCAGACTGGGTTAGACCATCGAGCCGGCCTGTAATCGACAAATGACACACCGCACGGTCTCCGTCGGTGTGTCATTTTGAGGATGTGGGGTCCGCGGGACGGTGAACGGGTCACCGTGCGGTAAGACGTTTGACGCACACTAATTTAACGTGATGGTATTGCTGGTGCCGATGATGGCACTACCTTGGGTTGACTCGTAGATGAGTCGTATTTGCCCTGAGGTGCCTCTCATCGAAGTAGGGAATTGGAGCTGATAGCCGCTTGAGGACGCGGTAAAGTCGGCTCCTGAATTGCCGTGCCCGGCATTTTGTGCCGCTTGTGCGTGGGTGTTAACCACAGTGGTGCCGGTTTTTGTCGGCAGCCACTCGATTTCGTCCAATCGGTAGCCCGATGGCGCGTTCTTGATGGTGAATGAGAGGGCCGAGGCGGTGGAGGCGCTGACAGTCACTGATGGATTGGGAACCGTTTGTCCCATCAGATCCACCGTGCCCTGAGGCCAATACACCGAGACGTGGTCCACGGTGTTTCCGGTTTTCCCAGGACCGCCTGGAAATGTCCATAGCACCTGGTAGTTGGGACCATCGGGATACATGTAAATCGTGGTATTGTCCGCGTAACGGACCGCTCCCGGTGTGCCCAAGGTGGAGGTGACGTCGGCGCGGGTAATTTGTTGCACATTGGGAGCGTTGGAGGTGACGTCAAAAATCTGATTCCCGGTCCCTACGCCAAAGGAGACGTCATGGGTGGAAAAGACATCGTACACGCCGGCTCCGGCGCTGGATAGCTTCCCTTGACCCCACTCATTTTGTACCAAGCCAATCGTCTTTCCATCACCGATCGGCATATTGACACCCTCGCCGTTCAGGCCCGCCTGCATCCAATCCTTGACTAAGGATACGCCCGAACTGCTCGTGGCTTGCGGTGCTACCGAGGAAGAACTAGAACTCGTCGACGTTGAAGGCGATGAATTCACGGGGATGCTGGTCGATGACACCGACGTGGAAGGGCTCGTCGAGGGTGATGACGATGCGCTACTACTGGTAGATGGACTGCTGGATGTCGACTTAGAAGGGGTGCTGCTCGCGCCTTGGGCGGAAGGATGTGCGGTAGACGCTCCACACCCGGCGATAAGGGCAGACCCCATCATCATGATAACTGTGGCTCCTATGGTTTTGTTCATAAGTGCCTCCCTGACCTACGAATTTGACGTGGCTGGAATGTGCATTGACGTCATGCAAGATATAACGCTAGTGACAAGAATAGGTTACATCATACATCGCGAAGAATTGTTGACATTCTCCCCCACGCGTGGGGGCGATGCGGCGCCTTTAGATAAACCGAGAGGCTGCCGCGATCGGCTGGTTGAAGCCTTGCAGAGCTCGAAATACAGGTAGTTCAGGGGAACTATAATCCTTTGACACGACGATGAACCCACAGCATGACATGGGACTAGTTCCATGGATCTTGATCTTAGGTTGTAAAAGAATCAAGCGGCGCTATTGATGGCCATCGAGGTATCGTTACCAGGAAGAGCAATGAGAAATATCAACATGCGAAAAAAAGTACCTGTCAAATAAAGGGATTACCATAATCATGTGGAATTCGACATTTAAGGAAGTTATGTCGAATTATGGCATTTCATCCGTCGTCTCTGAAAGCACGCACCTTGTTCACCACGCTATGGTTATGACACCTCCTGTATGAGCTCGCCAGAGATTCTTCTGTCGGCTCGCATTTCACAATGACCGGATCATCCCTATATCAAACGTCGACTAAGGAGGATTCTATGAAAATACTATCGGGGACACTGATGGCACTTCCCTTGCTGCTCATCGCCGTTCCGTCGCCGCAAGTCCTAGCAACGACCACACCCAGAGTCACCATCGCGTCATATCCTGTTCAGGTGGCTCTTCATTCGCCAATCACCATTGAAAGTAGGGTTAAGGGGAATACGGCTATGCTCTATTCGCTGTGGATGCGTGAGGGCGCGAATGCTTGGCACAATGTGGT
>NZ_JBYCKN010000083.1:0-28142 GCF_057473405.1 Sulfobacillus sp. TH-112 | reverse complement strand
CAAAAATACCTAACGGTATTTGTTGTTAATGCCGCTATTTTCTCTTGAGTGGTGTCGCACAACCGCTCGTTTGTGCGACGACCAATAGGGCAGGGGATCGGCTCGTGATGATTTTGCAACCAATTATGAGGACTTTGCTGGAAATTCCGGTTATTCGTGCGAGGGCGGATCGTGCAAACGGAACGGAAACTCGGCGTCGACGGTCAGTCGTCAGCTCCACAGTCTTATTCCGGTTTTTGGTTCCAATGCTACACAAACCCCCAGGTCGGCAAGCACTATCGGGTGTCCCAGCCAGCCCTCCAAGCGATGCTCGACATCCACGTGGCCCGACCTCAATCGCGCGGCAGTAAATTCACACAGCGATGACGACCCATACCATGTGTGGTCACGAAAAGTCACGTCTACGCTCAAGCAACAACAAAGCCGCACGACGGAACAGAGTCCTCGCTCGTGCGGCCTCAATGTTAGCGCGGAGATTTGGAATAGATCAACGACCACCAACCCATGCTATTTCCGATGCGCAGAATGGCGGATATACAGAGAAGAGCCATAACAATGGTGAAAATCTTACCGATGGTATTATTAGTAGGCCACCGTAAAAAATACTGGGTTGCGAGGTATCCAGACCCCACCGCGATAATGGCCCAGATGACAAGACGTGCCCATCCCGAACCGGTGCTCATCTCACAGCCTCCTACTGTTTTAGGGAACATTATAGTAAATGCCAACCGGAATCGGATTGCCAAACACGAAGTTGATATGGACCCCAAAATTTCCTCCTTGGGTGTTCGTGCTACTGATTTGACTCGCGTAACCCCCGACGACCAGGCCCCCCAGTCCGACGATCCATGAGCCCTCCCACGGAAAAAGTGCGGCAACGCCAGCGCTCGCGGAAATAGCGGTCAAGTTCGAAACGAGATTTTTAGTCGCGGTGTTGTTCCCCATTTGCGAAGTGCCCCACCAGGGGTAGTCCGTATACCAATAGGGAGTTCTGGCAACATACCACGTATAATCGAGGCCATACGTACTGCTACTGTTACTCCTCATCATGGTAGCCGCAGTGTGACGTGATTGCGTCACACTGTAGGCTTCGGCTGCCCCCAGCACAGGTTGAATTTGACCGGACGTAATTTTGTAATCATAGGCCGCCATAGCTTGCTGGGTCCATGAAATCTCGGCATTAGACAATCCGGCTTGTTGTAAGATGGATGAGTCTACCGAAACCGTACCGTTTGACGATTGCATCATATCATCGTTTACAGTGGAAATTGTTTGCTGCAATTGACCTAGTGTTAGCGGAAACGCCGCGGGGGGCGCCCCGCCGCCTTGTCCGACGGGCGAGCCTGTCGCGGGAGGCGCCGGAGGCGCCGGAGGCGATGATGGCGGCGTTGGGGTATTGATGGCTGTAAAGTGGCTTGTAGGAATTAAGACGGCTGCCTGCGCTACTCCGCCTATGACCATGGGTGCAGTTAATACCGCTAAAGTCGACAATGCTGCGATAATCTTATATGACATTGGCTTACACGCTCCTCTATTATTATCGGATTGGTGAGCACCAGTTACGTTGCCTCGAGCATATGATTTTGGTACTAAATAGAAAGGTTCCATCACTATTAGCTAAATCCTCTTATAAGTCGCTCAATTCACTCGACAATATTCGACATCGTGACACGAAATGCAACGAGTCCATATAGATCAGGGAATCAAGGCCGATGCCAGTACAAGCGGCATCGGCCTTGATTCTAATAATTCCACAAATGTGGCCGGTGGTAACATATAATCATGTAGGTTGTTGTATCTGTCGCACAAACGACCGTTTGTGCGACATCGTGCGTGCGGCCGACACGATCCCCGCAAACGGGATCATCGATGTCGCACAACTCGTCTCAAAATCTAATGTCTCAGACTAGCATTCCGGCATGAGTTTTGAGACAATCAGGTAACGTCCTACGGAGGTGGCGCGATGCTTATTGGCTACGCCCGGGTCTCGACGGCCGACCAAACGCTAGCCCTCCAAGAAGATGCCTTACAGCAGGCGGGCTGCGAGAAAATTTTTCGCGATGTGATGTCGGGAAGTACCACGGAGCGGCCGGGACTCTCTGAGGCTCTGGCCTATGCCCGGCCGGGCGATGTCCTGGTTGTCTGGAAGCTGGATCGGTTGGGGCGGTCCTTAGCGCACTTGATTGCGGTGGTGCAGCAGTTGGGAGAGAAGGGCATGGGCTTTCGGAGTGTGCAGGAGCAGATGGACACGACGACGCCCGGAGGTCAGTTGATTTTCCATATCTTTGGCGCCCTCGCCGAATTTGAACGGGCGCTCATTCGGGAGCGCACGAATGCGGGGTTAGCCGCCGCGCGAGCGCGAGGCCGGGTCGGGGGGCGCCGACCGAGTCTCTCATCCGACCAAGTGAAAATGGCCCGGCAGCTAGTGACGAATGCCGACACGACGGTACAACAGGTGGCCGACGCCCTGCATGTCTCCCGCGCGACGCTCTATCGCGCGCTGAAGACACGGGAACCATAAACTCGCGTGGCCACGGCAGGCTCCCGTGGTGAATACCCACGTGGTATCGCATCAATCACGAGACGCCGCCAACGCGAGCACGGTCCGGACTATTGCGGTATGCTACTCTGTTCACAAGGAGGATGGTCATGATTCAGGCACGTCTAGACGCCCCCGATGGCGTGGAGCAGTTGTTGCACGCGGACCTCGGGTTTCATAGTGCGGATGGCGGCGATGCCCGCCACGGGTTACACGCCTTCGCCGCCAAGTTTCCTCCCCAACTGCCGGCGTGGTTTATTGACGGCCTGACACAGCCGGGAGATCTGGTATTCGACCCCTTTTTAGGGAGTGGGACGACCGTCGTCGAAGCCCTGCGACTGCATCGGCGGGCAATGGGGATGGACATTGACCCTTTGGCCATCTTAATGAGCCGCGTGAAAACGTTGTGTTTAGACGCAGATCGTCTCCTTGAGTATGGGACCGCCATTATTGACGGTGCCCGGCAGGGGATGGACCAGCCCGACCGCTTGTCCCACGCGGTGGCGCAGCGCTTTGCCGCCGACAAGGATCGGCAGTTTGTCGAGTATTGGTTTCAGCCGGCGACGATTCTCGAGCTAGAGGCCCTGATGGAAGGCATTGAGCGGGTGGACGCGTTAGCTTATCGGCACTTTCTCCTGGTGGTGTTTTCGTCCATTATTGTGACGAAGTCGGGGGGGGTGTCGATGGCGCGGGATTTGGCGCATAGTCGTCCCCACAAGGTCCCGACGAAGGTCCCGAAATCCGCTATTGACAGCTTCTATAAGCGACTGGTGAAGTTGGTCCCGGCGTTGACTCCGCTGGAGAGCGCGTATGAACCCATCATTCAGCAGGGAGATATTCGGCAGATGACGATGACGGACAACTCCGTGGATCTGATTGTGACCTCACCGCCCTATGCCAATGCCATTGACTATGTCCGTGCCAACAAGTTTTCGTTAGTGTGGATGGGCCGGCCCTTACACGAGCTCGCGATCCTACGGTCGAACTATATCGGAACCGAATCCCATAAGTTATTCGAGTGGGACCAGTTTCCCGCCGCCGTGCAAACAATCTTGGCCACATTAGAGGCGAAGGATCACCTCAAGGCGGGATTACTGGCGCGTTACTTCGCGGATATGCGCCAGGCGTTACACGCCATGTACCGGGCCTTGAAGCCGGGCCACTCCGCCATCATTGTGGTCGGGACCTCGACGATGCGCGGCCTGGACGTTGAAACGCCGCAGGCGCTGGCGCTAATGGCCCAGGACTTAGGCTATGACCTCCGGGGTGTCGTCGAGCGGTCGTTGGATCGGAATCGACGGATGATGCCCGCGCGATGGGGGCACCAACAGACGGGCATTGAACAGCGCATGCACGCGGAACAGGTGATTGCGCTGACCAAGCCGCAGGGGGAGACCCCATGACGACCCCACCGCTGATGCTGGCGGCCCGCCAGCGGTTTCATGAACGCCTCCAGACGGGACCGCTCACGGTCAATCGGGAGGGCGTCACCAGCAATGCCGATTCGTCCAATCCGTTATCCAAACGGCTGGCCCGGAGTATGGTCGACCAGTTGCCTTCCGGATCGCCCAGTCGTCCCCGCTTGGCGGGCCAAACCAGTGGCAGCCAGTTCGAAGAGATCATTACCCAATATCTCATGGAGACGTTTTTATTATTCGACCACTTGCGGCCGGGCCATTGGCACATCCAACGGATCGGCAATAACCATCGGCTGGTGCTCGCGCAATTCGAGCAATATGCCCATCTGCTGGCCTTGTCCGAGGCCGCCAAACGGGATGCGCAGCTGGCGGCGGCGCTGGGCAACGACTACACCATCACTCCCGATGTGGTCGTGTATCAAGATCTCTTGGAGGATGCCACGATCAATCAGCCTCGGCCCATCGTAGACGACACGGTGAGTCGGTTGGCGGCGATCCGTGCCGCCAACGGCGGGCTCCCCTTACTCCACGCGAGTATTTCCGCGAAATGGACTATTCGCTCGGACCGCAGCCAAAACACGCGGGCGGAGGCGCTCAATCTCATCCGCAATCGTAAGGGCCATTTGCCGCATGTGGTAGCGGTGACGGCGGAGCCCTTACCGAGTCGCCTCGCGTCCATTGCGCTGGGCACCGGGGATATTGATTGTGTCTACCACTTTGCCTTACCGGAATTGCAGCACGCGGTGGATGCCGCTCACGCGGACGATGCCGCCGACATGTTACGCATTATGGTCGAGGGGCATCGCTTGAAGGATATCTCTGACCTCCCGTTGGACCTGGTGCCTTAACCGAAACGGAGAGGGCACGAGAATCTTCATAAAGGAGTCGCTCAGGCCAATAACAGGGGATCATGTAGACATCACTCAATTCCGATACAAGGTACCGGCCCCCAGCCCAAGCGTCGAGGCGTAATGATTACTGTGTTTCCGATTGCTCCTCCATATCGTCGAACTTGTCTAGGGTATTCCGAATACGTTCTCTCACCGGCAGTTCGTCCTTTGAGAGTGGGGTACGTGAATAGTCGTGAAGAAATCCTACAATCGAAGATATCAGGTTCAGAAGACTGACCCGATCTGCTTCGATAGCCATTTGATGGGTGTCATTCCTGGTTACCTCCACACGATATCCTTGCCATCCACTAGGACCCTCCAATTTGGTCACACGGACCTGATCCCAATCGCTGGGTGCCATCGCTCGATTAACCATTGCCGCGAGTTTAGGCCCGTGTACCATCGCCAATTCCCAAAACCAATCAAGAAAGTCTTCCTGGATATGAGGATCTGCCTGCAATCGCTCATAATCTGCTGGCTCCGCATCCGTTTGGGACAGTAAAAATAAAACCTGCCATCCTTTGTCGCCAAAGAGTTGTTCCATCCCGCGAAGTAGAAGATTATAATCTTCATCCGAGGAATACACTGTCAATAGTTGTTCCAGAACTTTCCTATACAAAATCTTTTTCACTACTTGTTGGATATGCAATAACAAGTCCTCATTACGCACCGCTTTCCACCCTCTTTTTTTGCTGTTTGCCTATAGAACATTTTTCCGTATTTCTATAGGACACCTGTCTCTTGTTCTTTGCAAAGGCCATATTTATAATCTTGGGATAGTTTTCAAATTTGGATTTGCCTTCCGCAAATGTGTGTGATGCGTCGCGGAGTTTCGCATTGAATGCTGCATTCTGAAATAGATCCTGGTGAAAGCTCTGTAATAATGGGATATCATCATTCTTGACAACTAGATTCGTTTCGAAGTGGATATTATAAAACCGTCCCGCTATAGGCACCGGTTCAAACTCGCTCTCCGGCCATCCTACTTCATGCGCGTCGATTCTTTGGACCATTTCTTCAAGGTGAGCAAGGCGGTCAAGCACTTTCCTCGTTTGGTCGCGCACGTTCTGATCAATCTCAGAAACAGTTTCTCGGATTTGTTTTTTCAAAACGCGTTCGAAATCCGATGTGATATTGATCGACGGGGATTTTTGAGCCAAGGAATCATCGCCATGCATCAAACCAGTACGTCGCCGGGAGCGCTTAATCACGATAAGTGACAATATGATATATCCACCGAGGCAAGCTATAATTACCATCAGCACTATCCGTTGGCCTCCTTTACAGGGCTGGTTGCATCAGGATCAGTGGCCCTCTCAGGATCTTCCTGTATCAAGTGGATTTTTCGCCACTCTGTCTCGGCAATCGAATATGCAAACCATAAAACGACTGTCAGTACATAAATGGTCAGAAAATCCCCACCGACAGTGGGGGCTTTGCCCAACATCCAGCCAACCGTCAGAGATATGAGTATTATCCCGACAATCGACATGACCAGTAATCCTTTGACACCAGCATTCGTTGGTTTCGACCAAGACCGCAGTTGACCAATCACCAATCCGACTCCAAGTACTTGAAGCATCAGAATCACAAAATATTCGGCGATAATCGTCGACATGCCATGGCTGTCTGGGAGGCGAATACTTAACCACGCGGCCAATAGCGTCAAGAAAAACCCGTCACTTGCCCTAAATGTGAATTCACCATCATCAAAATTCAAGCCATCACCTTCTTACCGTACGCTAGTTAATAGCAGAGATGCCGCTCCGGACATCCATCGTGGTTTTCAGTATTCGCCTTCGTGCAATGTGCCCCGGCAGGGGACCATCATCTGTTGAGTCTGTGATGGCTTCTCCTGCCAATCTCTATCCCATTATAAATGAGTGAGTTAGACTGTGTAAGTTTTTAACGATACATCTGGATAGCGCTTAAACTCACCCATAACTGACGCGGAATCGATGAAAAGTGGAGTACAAGTATTAGGCCCCGCGATTGGGGCACTGGGCCGAAATGGTTAGTGGAGTGGGGATTGGTACCGTTGTTCAAGGGAAGTCGCGTATGACAACCGTAGACCGAGGCCTATTGCGGGCGGATGCTAACGGGGTGACGTTCGTTGGGACGACGCGTACCGTAGTGTTGCCTGGGGTACGCATGCTACAAGTGACCGCAGTCCCTGGGACCTTGTATGTGCATCATGCCGATTATCCGCATCCCTGGGGATTCGACGACCTCGATCCGGAGCATCTGGCAAGACTTTGTCAGAGTCTTGAACACGACTACTGGCAACCACAGAAATTACCAAATGGGGAATGGGAAGCAATGCGGCAATGAGTTCTGCAGGAGGAATGGTTAACTTGTTTTGCTTTAACAGAGAGCAAATTTAAGGGGGTCAGGAAGGGGCTCTTAAGACAATGAAAGGTGTAAATATACGTCACGGCCCTCGAATTGCGCTGGCAGGCCTTCTGTGCGGCTGTTTGTGGGGGCTCCCGGTCGGCAGCGGCCTCTTCTGCTACGCATCCGAGGGCAAAAACGCAGGGGTCAATGAAAATGGGACGGAACATTGCTCCGGGGTTGGTGCATCGTCGAGTACATCGGGTTCAGTGTCAGTAGTGCCTGGTGAGCAAGCATCCTATCAATCCAATGCACATTGGCCAACGTCGACGAATGAAGCAGCGCAACGCTATATAAATGCTGTGGTTTTGTACATGAATCACGGAGGAGGTATTAATTTTCCTAAGCATTCTCCTTTAGCCTTCCCTCTTCAGTGGACCACTGGCTTGGACTACAGCGTAACAGTGTGGCCACCTCCCGGGGGGTATAGAGCATTGGAGGCGGTGTCGATGATGGCGTCATAGGGTCTCTCTCCTTGTTATGATCATAGGATGGGGTGGGCGTGGGCCCACAACGCATTAAACCAGGCTAAGGCCTGCATGTGGATGCGGACATTGGACGTTACCAGCCCCACTTCGCGATTCTGCGTCAGACTGGGCTCCGATCAATTTTCTGACCCGACAAACGTCTCGTGAGCGGTGATAATCAATTTGGCATGGACATAGGGTGTGGCCAACGTCCGGAGCTGGACCCCGGCAACCCGCAACTGATGGGCGGCTATTCTCCCTTCAGCCGTCTTGAGGGCGTCCGGCGGTACCAAGACCCGCGCCTGAGACCCATGCTGGGCTAAGGCCGCATAGAGCCCCGGCACGGCCGGACTAATCGGCGTGAAACACCTCGCGCAGTGCCGTGGTCTCGATATCATCTTCGGCATTATCTCCCGCGAAGGCGCAATAGGTCTCGTTGGCGCTCCCGACAATGGCGAGGGCATGCGGGGTGCCCGGGTTGATGACCAGATACTTGGCATGGTCAAAGGCGTACGTCCCCTCAAACCGTGCGGGGGCCCTCCGAACGATGCGCACGGCTTGGGTGCTCCGCTGGTCTTTGATTCCGACATAACGCAGGTTCTCCGGCACAATCACGCCCATCCCGCCGCGAAGGCGGTCGGTTCATGAAATCCGCGCTTCGATTTTCGGCGACCATGTCCAACGATTTTTGGATGGGGGCAGCCTGGGAAACCCCAAAAGTCTCTAACTCGTTCGCGCCCGGTGCTAATGTCCGACCTTGAGGAATCTCTGCAGCAACTAATCCCGTCTTGCCAAACGCACTCCTAGGGGGCAAAATAGACAAAGTTCATAGTTAATTCATGGTAAAATGAAAAGGAGGACGATTATGCAGAACTCAGATTATGACACCCTGAATTTTTTACAACCCAATGCTAACAGCTCTTTTGTCCCGCTTAACTCCATTCGCCTGAAGGTAACTGACCGTTGTCAGTGGAATTGTTGGTGGTGCCACAATGAAGGCACTGGCGAAAGGGATCCGAATGTTACCAAGGACATCACATTTGACGGTGATTTCGCTAGGCAATTTCTTCGAGTCACCGCAGAGTTAGGTATTCGGGAAGTACATTTGACTGGCGGCGAGCCTACTCAGCACCCTAACATCGTAGACATTATCCGTTTTCTCAAAGAACATGGCTACAAGGTGAAGATGACCAGTGTTGGCAACAACGACCGGATCATGCAAAAAATCTACATGTCAGGCATTGACGGTATAAACTTTAGTTTGCATGCAATTGACACTGCGGAGTTGCACTCCACTCAAATCGACCGGACCTTTCAGTGGATGAAAGGCCGACACGCGGACCAATTTGCCAGCATTCTTGGAGCACGAGATGCTGGCATAGAAGTTAAGTTGAACACAGTCATGGCCTCCGGGGCCGATGCTCCGCGCGTCAAGGACGTCATCGAGTGGGCCAACGAACATAAGCTCGAGGTTCGTGTTTTGCATGAGGTTCAACGACTTGCTGAGTCGGTCACGGCGGTTCGTGAGCTTTTGGCTGACTTAGGTGCGCATGAACAGCGACGTAAGTACATTTTAGGAAGTTCGAGTGGCACTATATATTACGTGCTGCCCAACAAAGGTCGCATCGGCTTTAAAATTCTTCGTCCTCAATATCTGGACACTATGTGCAGTGACTGCCCGCTTTACGCCAATGGCACCTGCGGCGAGTATTTTTACGGATTACGGCTAGAAAATCATCTTGGGCGCCACATGATACGATTATGCGTCCATCGTACGACAGATGAAACGTACATCGCTCTTTCAGAATTTCGGAATACGCCTCAATTTCACGAGATACATAATTTTGGTGACCGGAGGAGGCTGTTATAGGTTGAAGGAGATCGAACTAAGATTCGCGCTGGATCGCCGGGACGCGTTTGAGCAGGTGCTGGCGCAAATGGGAGCCCGTTACGTCGGTAGTGAAACTCAACACGACATTTATTACAAGATCAAAGGGCACGAACACGAAGGCGATGATCCAGGGTCCACGATATACCGTTTGCGTAAACTCAACGATCGTACACTGTTTACAAGAAAAACCACTATTGAATCCGGGGTTTGGGATGAGCACGAAGTAGAATTGCCATTTCATCATACTTCCTTCTTTCTGGATTTCTTGGACAACGTCCTGTCACGAGTCCTGGACATCGCCAAGCAACGTGATATCCATATCTGGAAGAGCATCACGATTTGTCTCGACGATGTGAGGTCATTGGGCACCTTTGCTGAGATGGAGGTTCTATACGATGGGGAGGACATCGCAACTGGTCGCGAGATCCTCAAAAACGCGGCAAGAATCTTTGGGCTCGCTGACAGTTCCTTGGTTACTGATGGCTATGTAACCTTAATGAAGAGGGTGCAGAGCGAGCGATGACTGACCAGAAGCACGTATTGGTAATAGGTTCGATGCGCCTGATCCAACAGGAACTTGTCGCCATCACGCATGTGCGTACAACGAATATTAAACGCCTCAGCAAAATTCGTTCGGAAGACAAGGCTTTGCACCGTCGAGTTCTCGGTCTGGATGAATCCTGTAACGCAGAGTGGGTCGCCTGCGCAGAAGCAATTCACCGGCGAGATCCTTTTGACCACGTCGTGGCATACCATGAACTCGACCAAGACAAAGCCGGTGTCATTGCGGAGGCTCTTCATCTAGCGTTTCATAGTCGGGCCACCCTGGACGCCGTCATCGATAAGTGCGCCATGCGTAAAGTGTTGTTGGAGAAGAATATCCCGTCCGTGCCGTTCTTGCCGGTCGATACTCTCGACGACATTGTTCGCTTCGGGGAACGGTATGGGTATCCACTTATCGTAAAGCCCCGATCAGGTTGGGCGAGCGAGCATATCATCAAGTGTGCTAGCTTTGACGACTTTGTTTCCAAGAGAGCCATGATTGACTCTCTGGTGGGACAGCGCTTGATTGTCGAGCAGTTCATCCCCGGTAGCGAATACAGTGTAGAAGCCATGTCCGAAAACGGCATCCACTTCGTTATTGGCATCACCGAGAAGTTAAAGGACCCGGTGACGTTCGTTGAAACTGGCCACTCGTTCCCCGCGATGCTGGATAGTACGGCGCAGCTTGCAATCGAACGGTACATGAACAAATTTCTTGATGCACTCGGCGTACAATACGGCCCCACGCATACCGAATTGATATTCACTCCAGGTGGACCCGTAGCGGTTGAGACGCATACACGAACGGGAGGGGACTCGATTCCAGACCTTATCAATGAAGTCTATGGCTTAAACCTCTACTCTTTGGTCGCGAAACAAAGTATTGGTGAAAGTGTATTGGATACATTGGAATCGGTGTGCTCTGTCGGGCATCAACGGGGCACGTATTCCAGCATTATGTTTTATACCCCATCCACTCGCGGGCGAGTTATCGATGTTCAGGGCGAGGACCAGGCTCGATCTATCCCCGGAGTCGTCAACGTATCCTTGGCCAAGACAGTTGGAGACTCGATCGGTCCCGTACGCAATTCCTTTGATCGTGCCTTCTCGGTCATCGCCAGCGGGCGGTCCGCCAATGAAAGCCGATCACGTTGCCAGGAAGCAGCTAACTTCATAACTTATCAATTAGGTAACGCGGATGATTGAAACCAACGTATCACGTGAAGTAATAGGGGTTTTTGACAATCTGTATTCGCAAAAAGCATTTGTTGGGTTGCCTGAAGCGGCTCTAATACGGCCTCCATCGGCTGAGACTTATTTCATCATGGCGGCGATAGCCGCGCACATCGAACTCTTCGATGACCTCGACCACACCTCTAGAAAGAATTACAGATGCCGGCAGCGCGTTTTCTTCGGCAACAAATTGGATGGGGTTGGCACAACTCCGCTGGCTAATCCTTTGGAGCAGTCGTTATCGCTCTTTCACATGAAAGTGTCCAGTCCTGGAGAGGTCATTCAGGACGTGCTAGAATTTTTATTTGCTCTCGGATTTAGACACGACTCGATTTATGTTCGGTGTGCCGCCGATCGTGACCTGTTGTCCGGATTTCGCCAAGTCGATATCCTGCCCGACAACATTTTTCCATGGCAGCATCTGGCGCCTTTTCGTATCGGGTCATCACGGCCACAGGGACTGTATTCTTATATGTATATTGGCTATAAGCATGGGCTTGTGCCTGTTGGTTCTATTGGATTCATTCATTCCGACGGGTTCTGGTTCACGGACACGGCCATTTTTCAGGAACGCCTGGTAATGATGTTGACTGGTGCTGGCAGCCTTTATGAATCAATCTTGTTCAAGGAGATATGGGAGGTGGTCAACGGCTGGAGATTTGCGAGAACGTCCTTCGATGTTAACCGTATAGCGACGTTTGTCAGAGCTATCGTTTTTTTAGCCGCTGATGGATTATGGGATGTCAGTGCTCGGGGTCCGGGACATGTATTTAAACGATTGTTACGAGAAGTCGCCTTTCTAATCCATGGAGCGCAACTCGGGTTGGATGACTGGTTGCACAGTATAAATGCTGTTAAGCATTGTGCGCGCAGCCAAGGCTACACGCTGGGGCTGCCCGAGGCGGTTGTCGAACACTTACGCGTGAAAATAAACCGTTACTCACACACTATCGCCAAACAGTTAACAGCCTTGTCCAGCAATCGCCCGGTCGATGAGACTGATGCCAAACGAATTATGGAGGAACACGGCCTTCGCCCCGAGTGGATTGTGGAGGACGGTGCGACCGCAGACTTGCGGGATTTGTTCGGGCCCTTTATACGGCAACGCAACTCTATACGCAATAAGGCATTATCCTTTGACCCATCTGAATACACAGACATTCGAGATTTGTTATCTGAACAGACCACTGAGGGGTTCCGATTTGGTCGTCGATGATCGAACAATCTTAAAAAAGGAGTGAATTTCATGGCCATTCTCATTTTAAATCGATTTTCTCAATCCCTGGGTCATTACGAAGAATGGTTGCAGGGCATCCCGGAAAAAGTACTTTTCTTCACCTCCTCAACCACTGCCTCGCAGTACCACTTTGACAACCAAAGTGTGTTCGAACACTTTCGCTCGAACTGGAATGTCGAATTAGAGGCTATACGTTTATTTGAACACCGCCCGTTCCATACCATTATTGCTCTCGATGAAGCTGAAATTTTACGAGCCGCGAGGCTCCGCGAGTACCTAGGCTTAAACGGACAAAATGTCGAAAGCGCTACCGCATACAGAGACAAGACCGTCATGAAGACATTGTTGCAAAAGGGTGGCATTAGAGTACCCCAATTCGCAAGAGCGACTTCCTCACTTGATATTATTGGCTTTGTCAACACTCACGGATTCCCGGTGATCATTAAACCCGTTGATGGGATGGCCTCACGGAAAGTGACAGTTGTTCAAGATGAGGGGGAATTAAAAGAGTTCTTCCGGGCCGTGCCCGATGAGCCGTTGGATATCGAGGAATTTGTCGAGGGGGATATGTACACAGTCGACGGATTGATTGTGGACCACCATCTCGCCTTCTATTCCGCTAGTAAATACGATCACGGTTGTCTTTCGCATTTATCCAACAAAACGGTCATGTATCATCTGTTGGATTCGGGATCGGATTACTACCGAACATTGGGCCTGTTTATTCAACGTGTCATCGAGGTTTTGCCCAGTCCCCGGTATAGCTCGTTTCACGCAGAGGTTTTCATCAAACCTGATGGCGAGTTGGTGTTATGTGAGATTGGTTCGAGAACGGGTGGAGCCCAATTGGGCACGGCTGTAAATACAGCGTACGGGGTCGATCTGGACGGTACCTCCGTAAGACTGCAAGTTTTGCGTCCCAATGAAAAACCCCATTTTCCAGCACAACACCGAACCCTATCCGGCGGAGTCTTCTTGCCCCAGAGAAAGGGGACCTTGGTCTCAATCCCAGACGCATTTCCCTTTGACTGGGTTATGAGCTATGTTCCCTGGGGTTCTCCTGGCAAAACGTTTAGCGCCCCGCAATCAAGCATAGATTGCGTTGGCTCCATTGTCGTGGAGGGCGCTACCGAAGAGGTCGTTACAATGCGCTTGAACGAGGCGCTAAACTGGTTCGAGACGCACGTCGTGTGGAGCACAGCAACTCAAGAGGCCGAAAAACTCTGAACATCAGAGTTCAAATCAGCCATTCAGTTGTCAGGGGATGGGAGAGCCCGCTCTCCAGTAGAGCAACCACAGTGTCCAGCCGTGCTTCGTAATTTAGCGGGCACGAACGGCGAGATGTATCGCAGTCGGAGCGAACTCTCCCTCACGCAGCGCTAAACTGGAATGAGGACAAAGTGGCGCATTTCAAGTGCTAGCAGCTGAATCGGGCTGAAAACCTCTCTATTATGAGGCTACGAAACTCAAGTCATGAAATGAGTGAACAAGGCCAACCCACAATATTGCCAGTAGGTGAGACGACTATGGTTAACTCATCGGTGCCATTACCCACCTGGAGAAATCTCTCCGCTGCCGCACGATGGGTATTGGTCTCGGTCTTTGTTACGAACATCGGTACCGGTATCCAAAACCTCGCCGTTGCCAAATTGCTATACGACGCGACGGGTTCCACGGTGGACTTTGGGCTAACTTTAATTATCGAAAATATCCTTACGTTTGGATTGCAATTGATCGCAGGCCCCGTCGTCGACCGCGGGCGACCCTCGACCGTCATGGTGGTGGCCGACCTTGCGCGCGGCTCCATCGTCTGTGCAAGCAGCATATTTCTAGCTAATGGGCACGTGTTTTGGTGGGTTGCAACAGCGGTCGTTGCGATCAATGTTGCCCGGCCGTTCTACCGCTCTGCGAATTTCTCTCTGGGGCCGCTTATCGCCGGGGGCGACCAGTTACTACTCTTTAATTCCATACGCGGTACTGTAGTGCAAGCTGGTCAAATGCTCGGTGTCGCCATTGCCGGGCCTCTGATTTACTTGTTAGGCCCGACTCCCGCCTTTGCCGTCAACGGCATTTCCTATCTATTAGCTGCGGGCGCAGTCGCCGCAATCAGAGTGCCACGCTTGACACATCAGGATGAAGGTGAAGACACGCCACGGTCTTTTATCGATGATTGGGCCCAAGTTCTGAAATATTTACAGGGGCAGTGGGCTTTGGCCTTTCATATGCTACTTGTCTCTGGTGACTTTCTTGTGGTCTCGTTTCTGAACATTGCGTTGGTTCCGATCGTGGCTGTGGATCTTCACAACCAGGTCTACTGGTTGTCTGTTCTTGACGGTAGTTTTGCCTTAGGCTCATTGTTGACTAGCTCTTTGTCTCCGAGGATTATCCGCCGGCTTGGTTACAGAATGGCTATTCTCGGTGCACTTGGCTCAGAAACAATTCTATTTGTGGGACTGTCCTCTGTCCATCAGATTATCTATTTGGCGTCCATCATGATCCTCTTTGGCGCTGCGAATACAGTTTCGGTGGCCTCCTTCATGACAACGCTTCAGGATCGGGTTGGTGCAGACTTGCGGGGCCGTATATCTTCTGCTCGCAGTTTTGCACTTTCCATCCTCTCGCTGGGCCTTATCCCTCTCGTCACACATGGGCAGTCAGAATCCTTGCATCAGGGACTCTGGATGTCGGCCGTTGTCACGTTTATGTTCTTTGTCGGCACTGTAGTGCTGGGGAGCCGCGTGTTTTTTGGGGGACCGCGCTTAGGTATCCCGGATCCGGCCAAATCGTGTTACCCCGGATGCTCCGACTCACCCGCCGTCTCACGGTGGCCCGCGCCTCTACGGCGCTCTTCATCGTTCCGCCCCCGCGATGGCGACCACGAGCCCGTTATGCGCATTGTGGCCCTGTGTTGAGCCTGACCCACGCTTGGTGGATGGTCTCGCCCCTCAGCCGCGAGGATTGGTTCCAGACGGCGGTGGCGACCCTCGACCCGTACGCGGGAGATGCCTGGTGCGAAGACTGAGCCCACACGTGGTTTGGGGTCAATCTGTTGGCCACCAACGCGACCACGTCGGAATACTGGGGCCCTGTCATCTTGTCCGAGAGGACTCCGTTGCATGACCCATGCCGCCGCTTCGCGCGGCGCCCACGACGAGCGACGACCGCGAAGGCCGTCGGCTCCTCACGATGGCAGCGGAAGTCCTCACCCGCTGGCAAAGTTATCAGTAGCATCAGGCTTATCAAGCAGTCTCAGGGAGAAATGATCGGGGCTCGCTTTTGACCTTTTCGACCCCACTGACGTCGATCGAAAAAAATCCCCACCTGAGTGGGGATTTTTCTTGCTGAATTTGTCCATTTCCTCGGCTCTTGGGCACTTTTGGTGCAACTTCGTCAGGAGAAATTCCCCGCTGTTGTGGAGGGATTGTTGGATTGATTTTGCCACTAGAATACGACCTTAATGGCGGCGTGGCAAGTGATTTTGGACAATTTTAGATAACAAATAGTAAGCTTCACCAAAAGTGCCCAAGAGCCATTTCCTCCTGTGAAAAATAACGTCTGCCCAAATTGCCGCGGGACCGCACAACAGTAGGCCCGTTCCCACGAGTCGCTACCAACGAAGGCGGTTCGAGAGCGTATTCCGTAGGGCAGGGCGGTGAAGGGGTTCCTCGCTGGACCGTGGATCGTCCCGGTTAGCTGCCTGCCGGAGTAAGTGGTTCGACGGTCACCCGATAGCCCAGGGATTGGATTCGCCGAATTTCCCGCTGCACCCTCGCGCGGGGGGCCCACCGGTCAAAGTAGTCCCGCCCCACGTCGGTAAACACCGTTTCGGAATCGCGCAAGATCGCGTAGACCGCAATGAGAATGTGACGACCCGTAGCCAACGCCGCGCGGAGCGCTTTACTGCCCTTGCCACTTGTCCATCGAGCACGTGACGCAACGACACCGAAAGATATATAATGGCCATAGATCACCGAGATCTGACCGCGGGCAGGCGACCACCTTTTTCGCCCTCGGTCGTATTTTTTTTCCTGATGGTACTAAAAAACCCCCGAATTCGGGGGTGCTGATCTTGTGGCCATTAGTCAGACCGTTGGCAAAAGAACTTAGCCAAAACAGCTCGCCACGTTCCTCGATATTCGCGGCTTCTCGTCTTTCACCACGCAGGCGGAATCGTTTGATGCCGCCTATTACCTACGGGCGGTATATCACTACGTACTCACCCAGGTGTTCGCCGATGCGGCCTTCTTTAAACCCACCGGGGACGGTCTCCTTATCGTGCATCGCCTGCCGGACACCTCAGAACAGGTCGTGCCTCTGGTGAGCGCAGTGCTCCAGCGCTGTATCGCACTCGTCGACGATTTCCCCACCTTGACGGCTGATGACCTGATGGTGAACTTTGCGGTTCCTCAACAATTGGGCATTGGCGTGGCGCGCGGCTCGGCGACGCGACTGATTTCGGACGGCATCGTCCTCGATTACACTGGTCGCTGCTTAAATCTAGCCGCTCGGCTCATGGACAAAGCCCGCCCCTCCGGGGTCGTCTTCGCCGACGGGCACGCGACCGATCTCATGGACGAGGAGGTGACGGAGTATTTCATGGAAGATACAGTATACATTCGGGGCATTGCCGAAGAGGATCCGATGCCGGTGATGCGGACCGATGCCGTGCGCCTGTCGCCCCGGGACCGTGAACCGATAACCGCCGTTGGGAAGGAGTGGGGAGCTCAGACGGTGATGACCGTGGCCGACGTGAAGAAACACTCACGGTTTAATTTCTATCTTCCTCGCCGGCCGGCTACGTTTGAGACCGTTGGCGTGGAGGTGGAGATCCCTGATTTCGCGGACGGGAAGCCCACGTCATACGTGACGTCGTTGATTCTGACGGGAGAAGTCGACGACAATCAAAACGGCTCGCTCGTATCTGTCCCATTCGAGGCTCTCCACGAAATTATTCAAGATCTCCCCGAATCCATTGACGGACTACTCCGGCCCCGCGCAACAAACATTACCTTTATCCCGTTCATTGACGGCCATACCGATTGACGGGGCCGGCTCGGGAGGCTCAAATGGGTGGGGCACCACACTATGCGCGATCCCTTCTCTGACCCTGGTCGCCCGTATCGCTCCATGCCATACCATACTAATTACTTCCCGTGAAGGAGGGTTCCCCCTGAACGAATACGATGTCGCTCAAATCTGCTTCAATGGTCACTTAAACAATGGTTACTGGCACACTGCACCGCACCACCATAGCGATTTCTGCTCGCGATGTGGGGCTCAAGAAATCCATCAATGCCCCAAATGTCATCATTCCATTCGGGGAAAAAGTCACAATGCCTCCCTTATCCGATATCACGTCCCGGCGTATTGCAATCATTGCAGTGCGCCCTTTCCGTGGACAGAACAAGCCATTCAGGCTGCGCAGGACTTCGCGGAGTTGGTCCTGACGTCTGATCAAGATAAAGACACCTTTCGGGAGAACGTGGCCGCTCTATCGCAGGACACGCCTTACTCCTCGGTGGCGGCCGAAAAAATACGGCGCGTGGTGGACAAGGTCACAGGCCCGGCCAAGGACACGCTTCGCGATCTCGTCGTTCAGGTCGCCAGCGAAACCATCAAGAAAATTCTGTGGGGACATTAGCACAATTCCAGTTCAATCACAGGCCACTCTATGTGTACTATGGACGACCGCGTGATTCACTGGTCTGAGCAGAAATACGGGATCACATACGATCTGCAAACACGGAGGCGATGACGGATGAATCATGAAGATATAGTAACGATTTGCCAAAACCTGGTGGGCCCGACGTATCCATTAACCTGGGAGCAGGGCCGGGTGGTGTCTAAGGCTTCGCTGCACTGGCCCGCGGCCGCCTATTTCCCGCGCTTTTTAGACGCATTCAATACGGCTGTGGGCATGCTCCAGGCGGAGGACTTCCCCCAAGGAGTCACCGCCCAGCATTACATGAAAGCCACGCTTCCTGATGTAGCGGTGAGCATCTTACTCACCGGTCAGGACCATGTGGCCGACTTGCAGGATTTCTTAGATGCCATGAAGCAAGTCAGTTCCTTTACCTATGAAAATAAGAGAGCCGAAGTGGGCTTCCTCTTAACGACAGGGTTAACTGTGGCAGAGATTCGGACAATCCTTGCCACGCGGTCGCTTTCGTTCGTAGAGTTTTCCGGACAGCAACTAAATGTGGACTTCCTACGCTCGTCTAAACAAGCCTATGTCTTGGCAGATGGACGGAGTATCGCTTACGTTGTCGACGGTCGGGGGACGATCCTTGGGCTGGCAAAAAAACAAGCGAACACGCACGAAATTCGCGACCAAGTGATGTCGGACGCCGAACGGCAAACGGACCGGTGGCTTATCCGTTACTGGCTACAAGAGGCGATCGCTGAACAATTTGCTCACAACGATGAGACCCTCATCCAGTATCCGGCCATCTTCCAAGAGGTACTGCAAGCCACGCTTCGCGCTCATGAGTGGTCCAATCGCATCACCAACCAGATTACGGAGGGCTGGCCCCCCATGATCTATGGGTACGTTCATGACGGGCGCTTCCGATGTGAACTTGGGCCGCGCACGTACGTCCAATGGGCCGGGGGAACCTGGCGGTTTCACGATGGGATTGTATTAGAATCGCAGATTGCCGTGGAATTACTAGCAAAAGAACTGAAATACGGCAATAACATTCCCTCAATGCAACTAGCAGCAGACATAGCGTCACCGAGCGCCATGTTTACTGAAGTGCTGAGTCATATGGATAATCCGGAGCAGGTTATTCTACTCATGCGAGCAGTACAATCCATGCTAGAGGAATTCGAGCACTTGACTCTCCAACCAGATTTCCAAAAGTTTTGGTCAACTTTTACACAATCGTTGTTCCCCAGCCTCGATTGGGACACCGTCCCGGATGCATTCAAAGGCGCTCTAGAAAAAATGGTCGCCATTTACCATGAAAGTCAGCCTGCTACGGGTAGCACCTTGAGCCCTTCTTTTGATTTGGAGACGTTGTTGGCTGTCTCGGAGAGTCTAGCGGATCGGGTATTAGATCTGAGTCATGCGCACATCGGCGCCTTATTGATTGTGGCCCAATCACAGGCTACGCAATCCATCATTGATGACACCGCCCAACACGCCCAGGACACTTTCTTGTTGCACAAAACTTTTTTGGCGCCAGCGGATGGCCACGCGCCCATGGATGTCCGCGATATGGATAAATATTTCTTCCGGAGGCTCTGTCAGATTGACGGGGCTACGCTGTTGACGTCGCATGGTACTGTTGTAGATTTCGGTCTCATGGCGAAAATACCGGAGAATGCCAAAGGGCCGGGTGAAGGAGCCCGCACGTTAGCCGCGAAAAATTTCTCAATCTTAGACGGGGTCCTATTTGTTCTCAAAGTGTCCGAAGATGGGCCGGTCAGTTTCTTCAACAACGGGACCAATCGATTCGACATTTATTGAACGCACTGCGTCTCGAGCGACGCGGCATCGGGCACTAAAACATCTGGACGAAGTGTGTGTACCAGGCATGTCCAAAGGAGGCGCCATCATGTCATTCGTCGATTTCTGCCCTATCGAGTAAAGCCCGGAGTGATCGGGGTTTCTGTAGCAATGGAACGAAAATGGCAATAGGATTGGGTACCTACTCATCCAACGACGATAGTGGCCGGAGATGACCTTGGGCGACGACCTCGGGGACCTCGAAGGAGTAGTGCCCCAACATGGTAATGTGGTCATGCCCGAGCGGGGAGAGACGCGCCACGTCGTCGTCCAACACCGTGGTTCCGCGCTGGCGGATTAATGCAAGCGCCTGTTCCATGTATCGCGTATTCCACAGCACAATGGCATTGACGACCAACCCCAGCGCGTTCAGTTGATCCTCTTGACCTTCGCGGTAGGCTTGATGCAATTCGCCCCGTTTCCCGTAGAACACCGCCCGGGCGAGACTGTGTCGCGCTTCGCCCCGATTCAGCTGGGTGAGAATCCGCCGCCGGTAGCTTGCGTCATCCAAACAAGCCAACAGATACCAAGTTTTGTAAATCCGACCGAGTTTCCCGATGGCGCGCCCCAGCAGGGTCGGTCGCCCCCCGTGCTGCAGGGATTGAATCAGTGCGGTGGCATTCACGGTCCCCCACTTCAACGATCCCGCGACCCGCAACAGGTCGTCCCAATGGCGGATAATGAGGTCGGCACGAATGCGCTGGCGGGCCAGGCGATTGAGCACCCCGTAATCGGACTCTGCATCTATGCGCCAAAAGCGGGCCTCGCCGACATCGGCGAGACGTGGGCTGAATTGGTAGCCCAGCAAGCCAAACAGGCCAAAAATCAGATCGCTCCCAATTACATGGAGAATCGGCACCGCGCGGCCGTCAGCCCGTATGATGACGCGCAGCGTGGTTGTCCCGCGCGGATGGTGCCACCCGCCAAAATATCGGCTGGTAGTTTTCGTACTGGAGGCGCTTTTCCTGTATGAGGTCCGCAATCACACCCACATCGTCTTGAGTAGCCACACGAAGAAAATTCATCGAGATTCCTCCACACATTGGAATTTTTAGACACACGCATCATATCCCAATTTCTCGGCGGGTGGGAGGTTTCATGTGTGCGGTCCGGTGTAGGAAGCCCCTGGATCTTGCTGCGTTCTCGCCCTCGAATCCGCAGCATTTCACCTAATGAAAGACGGGGAGTTGGGGTTCAGTCTGGAAAACCGAGGGCTTCTGAGTCGATCACGTCCCTGACTGCCGGCGGCATTGAAAGCGTTCTATACCACGATGCCGGGCCCCAGCGCTCGGAGTAATTGCGCCCACTGAACACTTTTGTCCAGCGCCCAACAAAAGAGGGATAAACCCATACGCTTACTTCGGGTCTGTGTTATAGTTTTCCTGATAATGGCCTCCATGGACCATCGAGTCGTTCGCCTTTGGGCGTCCCAGTTGACGCGACTGCGGGGGAACCTAATGGTCAACGCGACCATTGGTGGGTCCTCAGGTGCTGTTGAGAGTGCCTGAGCATCCATTACGAGCGTACGGCTGGCGCCGACGGCAGTAATTCGCAAAAGGAGACAAGGAGCATGGCGATACGAGCTACGTATATGATTGCCGCAGATCATGCTGGCGTGGATCGACAGGGGAAGGGCATCGTAGTCGGTATCTTTGATAAACTTTTGTTCAGTCCTTCATTCCCCGTCGCCTCGTTCTACGTTCTAGCCCGCATTGAAGGCGCAGATGCGGAAACCTTGCCTACTCACTGGACTGTCGAGGGGCCCGGAATAGAGCTCCAGCCGCATCCCATCGAGCGCGATGCGACTATACAGACTCCGCATACCACGGCCCTATATAGCATGTTGCGAGTACTTTCTCCCCTGAGCGAACCAGGCGAGTTTCGAGTACGTCTTTGGCAAAACGATGAATTTGTCGGCGAGCTTCTCGTCCCCATAGAAAGGATAGAGCCGTGATCCAAACTGCCGATCCAATGAATAAACTACTTCTTCGTCAACGTTCTTATCTGGGTCGTGACGCATCCAGCGTGTCTTCCACAGCTGTGAACTCTATATGGGCGACAGGAGTAGTAGTAAAATTAGATCCAAGAATAGTGCCCTTAATAGGGCAGTACAATGGAAAGGAAGGAGGGCGCGGCATGATGCTCCTCGATTCCCCATGGATCGAAAGAAACCCTAATGTTCTTGCAGGCCACCCGGTTGTTACCGGTACTCGTGTGCCCGTATGGGTCCTTAAGAGCCATGCCGAGAATGGGATGCCAGTAGAGCAACTTGCTATCGAATATAACCTGACCTTTGATCAGGTACGCGAAGTTTTGCGCATCGCACAGTTATTCTCGCCAGAACAGTTGGGCGCCCCTGATGATGACGAATGAGATTTGTGGCTGACCATGGGTTCTTTCAAGGCGTAGCCCGACAACTTGTGTGCTTGGGACACGACGTGGACTGGCATTTTCCATGGTGTGACCCAGGCGTTGGCGATCCGACCGTTTTTTTGTACGCGCTTGCGAGTAGTCGTATCGTGCTAACAGAGGATCGCGGGTTCTTGGCTCATGGCGTCGTCAACGAGCGCCTCAATGAAAGTATGGGTATTGTCGTGGTGCGGACGGACAAGTTCTTGCGTCCCCCGTGGGACAGTCCGTCTGTTGGAAATTACGTTAACCAACAGTGCAAGGAATATGAACATAGGCTGCAAGGACATGCCCTCATTCTAACTCCATCGCGGACACGTGTCGTAGGACCGCATTCAAAGCAATGACCTCCGCCAATGGCTTCCGCTCTCTCGTTTTTGAGAGAATATCAATCTCATGTTGATCGCCATCCATGAAGCCACGAGAGCCCGTCATGATAAGCCTGAGAATCCGACGCCGACTTTGGCGAGGCCGGAACGTTGCCACGGAGAATGGAAAACTAAGGTTTGCCACACCCAAGTACTTCACGATGCGAATAAGCTACTAACCGGTCCGTTAACGTATCAAGGGATTCTCTCGGAATGGCGATAAGTCCTCAAACAATCTATTGCCATTTTCGTTCCATTGCTACAGAAACCCCTGATCCAAGAGCCCCCCGCCTCCACCAGAAGTGGTTCGGTGGGGGACGTTCTACATCCCACAATGTTCCGTATGGTTTAGTCGTGAATCGGATTCACGGGAGACCATGCCATGAGCTGTCCCTCCTCTCAGAAGTTCACGTTCGACAGGACGCGGCCAATTCCTTTAATTAGAAGAGCAGCACCATGATTAGCGTATGAGAGCCCGCAGACGATTCTCGACAACAAATGCCCCTGGATCATTGCCAGACGGTTTGCATTTGATTTACAATGATTCCATCGTTTGGTAGACAGGTCGGTTCACGGCACACGCCCTGTCACAGGATCCGAAACGCAGCGCAAACGGAAAAGAAGCGGATTCGCACCCGCTCCCATCCCGCGCTGACGTGCCAACCGTTCTAAGCCAACGGTCCACACTGGACTCAGTACCGCTCTCACGGCGGTCGAGTCGTTATAAGGAATTATACCGTTTTCTCCCCCTTATAGCAACTCTGAACCCTCGTGGGCGCGGACCCAGCGAGGGATTTTTGCGTCGATTTCTTCCCTCCGGCCCAAACGACAAACACGACCGTTAGTCGCGGTCGTGTCCGTGCAATCGTCTGCATGAAAGGTGGTGAAAAGGTTTCGGTCTGGCGTGGCGCCCTAGACAAGTTCCGCGCTCAGATAGGTTGTGTGCTGTATCTCCCAAATTGAAAGGAGGTTTGTGATAGTACCGGTCGACGGCGGTTTCGCAAAAAGGCGAGACACGGCGTCTCGGGCATTGGTATGCCCACTATCCTAAGGCATTGCGCTCCAATCGTCAAGATCGCCGGGGATACGACCGGGACCATCAAACTCATATGACACAGTCTACCCATACATCCACCGTGTTAACCTTAGTGTCGTCTCCGTCCCTCAAACTCATCGCAGCCGATTTGGCCGAGCGCGGGTTGAATCTCCGTACCCGTGAACTGTTTCTCTTTCTCTGGCGGGCGAAAACACAGCCCCAGAAGCTGCCGATGGGCTTGATTTTCTCGGAACGCTTTCTCGCCACTGAACTGCATTGCTCGGTCCGGACCATCCAGCGAGCTCTGAAAGTGTTGACCGTGCAAGGCCTGTTGCGCATCCAAGCCCGTACGCGGCAAGATGGTGGGGGGGCGACCAACCGCTATTTCCCGATCTGGCGGCCACTGGCGGCCGCACGTCCCACGCCCACGCGCGCGCCCCTCGTGGCCGGGGCCAGTCCGGACGCGCCTGAGGCGCCAGTCCCGATCGCCCCTGAGACGGTGATTGTGTGGCCAGAAATGTCAGGGGGCCCCACGACACAGTGTCAGGGGGGGGAGGGCCCGGAATTGCAGGTGGGACAAGCCCTCGCAGGGGATTTCGCGACCACGATCGATCTAAACCAGGACTTTCAGAAGAGTGATCAACTCATACCGGGCGGGCCCCTCCTCCGCTTTGACACGGACACGGCCCTTCAGTTGTTTCTTTTGGCTTCGCTTGCTCTCAATCCCGCTCGTCTGCAACGGTGGATCCAACAGTACAGCTTAGCCCGAATCGCGCAAGTAGCCGTCTGGATTCTCTCGGCACCCAAAGGGGCCATCCGCCATCCCGGGGGCTGGATGCACCACGCGCTGATTCAGCACTGGGAGGCCCCTCGCTGGGTGCAGGAAGCGCGCGCGACACGGCAGCGCACCGCGCAGACCATCCTACGCGAACAAGCCACTCAAGCCCAGGAAATCGCCGAAGGGGAAAAAATTATGGCGCAGCAGACGACGGAGGAGGCCCTTTGGGCAGAGATTGCCCCGCGATTAGACGCATTGCCCGCGCTCTATGCGTATGCCGCTCAGTTGGCGCAGGCCGCGCTACACAGCACGTTCCGGCATGTGTTTAAGCCGGGATCCCTGACCGAACGGACCTTTGTGTTGCGCGCCGCGCAGGAGCGACCGGAGTTGCTCCAGGAAGTGGCGGCGGGGACGGCGACCGCCTGATCCTCGCTCGTGTAATATCACTCATTGTGACGAAGCTAGCTCTTGCGCTACAGTTGCTTTTGTCCTATAGTATAGTTAATACATCATTGATACGCATTGTAATACGCATTATAGTAGAAATCGTCCGAGGTGATATCGGTGAAGGCGTACTCGTCGCGGGAGATATTGCGGTTATTATTCGCCGACGGCTGGGTAGTGAAACATCAGGTGGGGTCCCATGTGCCACTGGTGCATCCGACCAAACCGGACAAAACGACCGTGCCTCATCCCCGCAAGGATTTAGATCCGAAGACGGTACGCCAGATTGCGCGACAAGCAGGGATTCACGTGCCCTGAAAGAGTGTGAGGACAAGAGGAGATGACACGGGATGGAGGATCGGTATGTGTTTCCGGCGATTTTTGAACCGGGGGACATTGATGGATATACGGTGAGCTTTCCCGATTTACCAGGGTGTATCACAGAGGGAGATACGTTGGACGACGCCTTTGCGATGGCGAAAGAGGCATTAGAGCTCTATTTATTTACGCTCGAAGAGGCGCATGAACCGATTCCGCGCCCGTCCCCGCTCCATCCGACCGCTGTAGGTGCGGACGAGATGGTTGCGGTCATTGAAGCATGGATGCCCCTCATTCGTAGTCGAATCGCCAATCAATCGGTGAAAAAGAATTTAACCGTGCCCAAGTGGTTGGCCGAGGCGGCAGATCGCGAACATCTCAATTATTCCCAAGTGCTCCAAGAGGCGTTGAAAACGCGGCTCGGGGTCACGGCGGAGCGTTCGGGACCGACTTCTTAATGGGAAGGGGGGATCAACACATGTCGCATCGACAGTGGCGGGTTTTTGCTTTGCCGCAGCCGCACGAGCTGCATTTGCAGGTGGGGATCGCCACGACCGGGGAAGCGCGATGGATTGGGGATCCGGAGTTTCAGGCGTGGGACCGCGGCCAACCGATAGAGGTAGCGCTACTCGCTACTCTTGAGTTCCTGCCGTTGGTGACCCCTATTGGGCATTTATGGGGTGCGGACAACTATACGGTGGGGACGGTCGCCGATGCCGCACGCGCCGCCGGCGTAGTCTCTCAGCGTATCCGCCAGTTGGTCTTGCAACGGCGTGTAATCGGAGCGGCACTGGTCCATGGGCGCTGGATGATTCCGTTGCCGTTATGGGTCTGGGCGGGACAGTCGGGGCCGGAATCGGCGTTGCAGAATACGGTCATGGTATCGCGGACAGTCGCCGCACACCACGACATGCGCGGGGCCCAGCCCTAACGCGGGCAGAAAGAGGAGGTGTTGATCGATGGTATTAGTGGTGCATAATCAAAAAGGTGGCGTTGGCAAAACGACCACGAGTGTCAATTTAGCAGTGAGTTTAGCCCATGCCAACCTGCATGTTCTGCTGATTGATGGCGATCTGCAAGGCAATGCCACAGACGAATTGTCGTTACCCTTGGAACCGCGGGTGGCGCGGTGGGTCCAGGCGGATCGATTTGAGCCGGTGGCGGTCCGCGAACATTTAGAGGTGCTCTCGAGTTCCCCCGATGAGGAATGGTGGGACGTGGCCGACGATCTCGTTCAACGGCGATTTGCTGCCATTCGCAGTCGTTATGATTTGATTGTGGTGGATACGGCGCCCTCCCGCTCGCCGTGGGTTACGAGTTTATTGCATGTAGCGGACGCCATCCTGGTCCCCGTGGATTTATCCTATCATGCGGTCGCTGGCGTGGACCACCTGCTCAAACTCGTTCCGACTCACCGGTTGATTGGGTTTGTTCCGATTCGTCTCGATCGGCGTACGCGTCAAAGTGCGGTGATGCTAGATGCTTTATCGGCGAGCACCGGCAATCTGGTCGCGCCGGCGATTCGCACCAGTATTGAGGTCGATCGGGCGGCCCAAAGTGGTCAACCTCTCGTCGACTACGCGCCGCATTCGACCGCTGCGCAAGATTATGTGGAACTCGCCGGATGGGTGGTGACGCGTCTTGTCGCGCAAGCCGGATAACACGTCGGGTTTTGATCGGTTGCAAGATTTAACCAATTCGATTGGCTCGCGGCTGCGGCATTCGGGCGAGACGGCCGAGGTAGTGACGGAGTCATCGCCCAGCGTGTCAGAGCTACCTCTCGATCAGATTCGTGTGGACGGTGTCAATGTACGTACATACTTTGATGACGACGCGTTAGCGCAGCTCGCCGACAGTATGCGGCGGCACGGCTTATTGCAGCCAGTGGTGGTTGCCCCGGAACCTGACCTACCGGACAGCTGGCGACTCATTGCGGGCGAACGCCGTTTGCGCGCCGCTCAGCAACTGGGGTGGACCCGCATTTCGGTCCGGATTCTCCCCGTGGCGCCCGCACAATGGAAGGCCTTAATGATGGCCGAAAACACGCTACGCGAGGATTTTACCTTGGGCGAAGAACTGGAAGGCTACGCGCTGTTGCGGGACGAATTGGGCAGTGTGGACGCGGTGGCGCAAACACTCGGGCTCAGTGCCAGCTATATTTATTCCCTGCTGCGGATTTGGCGGCATCCCAAGGCCCGCGAAGCCATTGTTGATGGCACGATTGTCAGTAAGGCGGTGGCACGGATTTTGGCGGGTCTAGTGGACAATGCGGGCCAGGAACGCACGCCGGGGTTGATGGATCACACATTGGCGTTTGTGGCCAAGACACACCCCTCTAAGGCTCAACTCAAAGCCTACGTGGATGCGTTGCTGCATCAGGTCTCGGGCGCCGAGGCAGCGGACGTACCCAAGAGAGTCAAACCTCAGCAGTATTCCTTTCTGACGCAAGAAGAGCACCGGGTCAACAAGGTCGTGACCGAGGTTCTTCCGGCCCTCTCCCCGGTAGAGCTGCGCGAACTGCGCCAGATGTATCAAGCGCTTTTGATGCGGATCGATACGGAGGTGTCCGGATAGAAAGTGTACCCGGGTACAGTGCGGCGGGGCTTGGAACGAAAGTGTACCCGGGTACAGTGCGGCGGGGCTTGGAACGAAAGTGTACCCGGGTACAGT
>NZ_JBYCKN010000082.1:0-5554 GCF_057473405.1 Sulfobacillus sp. TH-112 | reverse complement strand
CTCCCACGGAAGTCAAACAGCCATAGACTGGATACGGACGAGCAGAAAAGCGGCAAGTACATTTCATGGTGCAAAGATTATTGGGGCTCAAGGAATAACCTAAGCCGGATGACGTGGCGGATGCCCTCGCGATCGCCATTTGTGGAGCGGAATTAGAACGTTACCAAAAGGTGGTTGGGCCGAGGTAAGAATGGTGGGTTAGACAATGATTGTCGAGATTGAAGGAATTTTGGGAGAAAAGCGCGCGGGCTACGCCATCATTCGTACCTCCGGGGGGCTCGGTTATGGTGTCGAGGTGCCGCATGAGACGGAAATGACGCTGCCTAACGTGGGGGAGCGGACCCGTTTATATACGCATCTCATTATTCGAGAAGACACCTGGCGGCTTATCGGGTTTTCGACAGAAATTGAGCGCATGGTCTTTTTAGACCTCCTCGATGTGAATGGGGTGGGCGTGAAAGGGGCGCTCTCCGTGATGAGCCATCTTGGTGTGGAGCGATTGCGACAGGTGGTATTATCGGGCGACTGGAAAGAACTTAAGGGGTCACCGGGGATTGGCACCAAGATCGCTCAACGAATTCAACTGGAATTGTTGGGACGCTGGGGAAATAGCGAGGAGCGCGATGCGTTGATGGTCACGGCTCCGGTTGCGAGCGCGTCTCCCACTGAAGATGATGTGGTGTCAGCGCTCGTATCGTTGGGCTATCATCTGGCGGAAGCGCAAGACGCGGTTCGGGGAGTGAGAGCGGATGCGCCTCAGGAGCGCCTGCGTGAGGCCTTGCGGGCACTTGATCGAGGGAGGGCACGGTAATGGATGAACCGCGGATTGTCGGTGCGCAAGTGATGCCGGAAGAAACCGATCTGACTCTTCGTCCCCAGCGGTTGGCGGACTATATTGGTCAAGATGCCATTCGCGAGCGGTTGGCCATCTTTATTGAGGCGTCTCAGAAACGGCGTGAGGCCCTAGATCATGTCTTATTCTATGGTCCGCCAGGGTTGGGAAAAACCACCTTGGCACACATTATTGCTAACGAATTGGGAGTGAACATCCGATTTACCTCTGGTCCTGCAATTGAGCGGGCAGGCGATTTGGCGTCGGTCTTGACCAATCTTGAAGCAGGCGACGTGCTTTTTATAGACGAAATTCATCGTTTAGCGCGCACCGTGGAAGAGGTCTTATATCCAGCAATGGAAGATTTTCATTTGGACATTATGCTGGGCAAGGGTCCTAGTGCTCGATCGGTGAGGTTGGATTTGCCGCGGTTTACCTTGGTGGGCGCTACCACGCGAGCAGGGATGTTAAGTGCCCCGCTTCGCGATCGGTTTGGGGTGATTGTCCATTTGGATTTCTACACCGCGCAGGAATTGGCAGAGATTGTGAAACGCTCAGCCAAGGTATTAGGAGTTTCTCTGGATGATGACGCCGCCTTTGAAGTGTCGCGGCGTAGCCGTGGTACACCGCGAATTGCGAATCGGTTGTTGCGGAGACTGAGGGATTATGTTGAGGTTCGGGGGAATGGAGAGATTACCTACGAAATGGCTCAGGAGGGTTTGGCTCTTTTAGAGGTCGATCCTGACGGGTTGGATATGGTTGATCATCGCCTCTTAGAAACGCTCTATCTTCGGTATCAAGGGGGACCCGTTGGGCTCGAAACTTTGGCGGCCGCGATTGGAGAAGAAAGTGGCACCATCGAGGATGTGTATGAGCCGTACTTGTTACAACAGGGCTATATTCAACGCACGCCACGCGGTCGGACTTTAACGATGCTGGCTTATCAGAAAATGGGTTGGGCTCTTCCTGAAGACAACCCACAAAAAAATTTATTTGAGTAATCGTTTTGGTACTAAAATATTTCCCTGGTTGCGAAGTTATTAGAAGGCGGGGTGAATAGCCTGGGAATCCGATTTCGGCGCTCGCGCCAGGACGACCCAAGTGTCATGTTGGATAGGGCCAAGAATGGAGATGACGAGGCCCGTAATCAATTGATTCAGGACTATACACCGTTCGTATTGAAGGTCGCCAGTCAAAAAACTGGGCGCTTTCTGCGTCCGGGGATTGATGAAGAGATCAGTGTTGCCCTTTTGGCATTTAATGAGGCCATTTCTTCGTATGATGGCAAGCGTGGAAGTTTTCTTTCTTTTAGCCAAACTGTAATTCAAAGGCGCTTAGTCGATTATTTCCGGAGAAACCGGGGACGGCGCAATGAGGTGACATTCAGTGAATTTGATGATGAAGCCGGCGAACAGCCGGATTCGAATCCACTAGATAAGCTGGCACATGCCTCATGGGGAATGCAGCAAGAGCAGGAAGCCCGTCGACAAGAAATAGAAGAATATAAAGAGATGCTGCATCGCTTTGAAATTCGTTTTGAAGATTTAGTGGAGGTTGCACCGAAGCACCGGGATGCGCGAGCACGCGCGATCGGTATTGCCCGATCGATTGCCCGTCACGATCAATATCGGGAGGGGCTCATGCAACGAGCGGAGTTACCCGTTAAGAAGTTGGTGGAGGAATTTGGTGTCAGTCGCAAATTGGTGGAGAGAAATCGCAAGTATATTATTGCGGTAGCAATCATTCTGATGCACGATTTTCCGTTTCTTCAAGGGTATGTGTTAAATCAATAGAAAGGTTGAAGCATATGAGTATGCGCGGTGTGGTAATGTCATTAGATGAGGGCCGTGCCACGGTGTTGTTGCCCGGAGGCGTCTTTCGTACGGTACCGTTACAGGGTCAAGCCGTGGATATTGGTCAAGAAATTTGGATTCCTGAGCCTCACTCACGGAAGTATGGATGGTGGGCGATTCCGCTCGTAGCGGCGATAGGAATATTTCTTGTACTCTCGCGCACGACCGCACCGATTTTAGGGTCAAGTTCGGTGGTCGCGGTCCTTAGTGTCGATATTAATCCTAGTATCAACCTGGATATTTCTAGTCAAGGGCGCGTTGTCGGTGAAGTGGGGTTTGATGCGGCAGGCAAGAAATTATTGCAGACGAAATCGCTGCTGGGACTGAAGGCCCCATCGGCCGTTGAATACATTGTCAGCGAAGCGTACCGAGACGGATACCTTTCTTCATCCACACCCGATATTGTGTTAGGGGCGGTATTTACCAAGCATAAGGCCTCATGGTTCGACGAACTTTCTTCTATGGCCTCAAAGATCATGTACCAGGATAGAGTGAATGGTTCGGTGGTGACCGTAAGCGGGATTAGTGCTCGTTTGGTCGCCGAGATGAACAAGCCCGAGGTTTCGGTGGGCCGGTATCTTCTGTGGCAGCATGGTTCGTTAGCGGTGAGACGGGCACTGACGGCAATCCAAGTGCGTACCATGCCGGTAGAAAAATTGCTGGCTTCAACGACGACGGTGATAGCCCCTGCCAGTACGCCTCCTGTGTCCACGGGACTGTCCAGTTCGCCTACGCGCGAGAGTCCAACTACAACCGAGTCTCATAGTGAGTCGTCGAGTCCATCGGTTGCGATACGGTCCAGTCAGTCAGTGTTGCCGAGCTTACCTATATCCACCCCCTCAATCTCTGTGTCGACGCCGGTCTTATCGTTGCAAGTCGGAGGAAGCGGGGGCTCTTCGGAAAATAAGAGTCCCCAAACCTCGTCGTCGAGTGCCTCTGGGGGGCTTTTGGACTCGACCCCGCCTAGCGCGACGTCCACCAGCGCCATCTCGCCCACGAACAACACGTCAACGGCACCAACGTCCAGTAGTCATCATAACCCACCGCCTTCGTCTAGTCCCCCGGCGCACTCTACACCACCTCTCAACCCGATTACGACGGTGAGTAGCGTTCTGAACCAGTTAGGCCTATAGTCAATGAAGGAGTTTTTGACTCAGCCCACGAAATGAATGTGGGAAGATAGGACTAAGGGGGATTTTGAATGAAAGGCACGTCTATTTATTGGTTGTTTTTTGTGCTGTTGATTGCGATGACAGGTTGGATGTTTTGGCAACAGTCACGTCAACAAAAAAATCGACGGCAAGTGCAAAGTACGCTGCAGTCTGGGCAACAAGTAGTGACTGTGGGAGGAATTATAGGGACAGTAGAAACCGTCGAAGAAAATTCGTGCACGTTGCGGATTGCTGATGGTGTGGCTGTCACGGTATTGAAGTCCTCCATAGGTGGACAATATCCCGCAGGAGGCTCGGTGCGATAACACCACACCGAGCCTTTTGGCGTGTTATGGACAGGGCTATGCTATAATACCCACGAAACCGGAAACTGATCGGTTAGATATTTTGAAGGAGGCGTTATCAGTGGCGGATACGTCACTTAATCCGTTTCTACGAGCGCAACAAAGCTTTAAAGAAGCTGTCGAAACACTGGGCCTTGAGCCGGCCGTGTATGAAATTCTAAAGCAACCAATGCGAACGTTTGAAGTCGCTGTTCCGGTCGTTCGTGATGATGGAACCCTTCAAGTGTTCCCCGGATACCGTGTGCAACATAATGATGCTCTTGGACCGACAAAAGGGGGCCTTCGCTTTCATCCTGATGTGAATGTGGATGAAGTGAAGGCTCTTGCTATGTGGATGAGTGTGAAGTGCGCCTTATTGGGGCTCCCTTACGGTGGAGGCAAAGGCGGAGTCGCCTGTGATGTGGACCAGCTGTCAGAGGGCGAGATTGAACGGCTCAGCCGTGAATACATACGTGCCGTAAATTTAGTGATTGGACCAGATAAAGATATTCCTGCTCCCGATGTTTCCACCAATCCCCAAATTATGGGGTGGATGGTAGATGAGTACTCCCGAATTCGCGGAGAAAATACTTTTGGACTCATTACTGGAAAGCCCTTAGTGATTGGCGGTTCGCAGGGACGGGTGGAAGCTACCGGTCGAGGGCTGGTGTTTGCGACCCGTCAGTTGGCTACCGAACTGGGAATGGACTTTTCTAAGGCGCGGGTAGCGGTCCAAGGATTTGGCAATGTGGGGTCGGTTGCCGCCACTATCGCTTTTCGTATGGGCGCAAGTATTGTGGCCATCTCGGATAAAGACGGTGGTCTCTATAATCCGGCCGGAATTGATATGGATGACTTGCTTGAGTACAAGAAGGTTAACCGCAATTTGCTGGGCTATTCTAAGGCCGAACCGATTTCGAACCAAGCGTTATTAGAACTGCCGGTGGATATTCTTTTTCCCGCAGCTTTGGAAAATCAAATCACTGCCGACAATGCCGCAAACATTCGCGCAAAAATTGTGGGTGAAGGGGCTAATGGTCCGACCACTCCCGAGGCCGATGCGATATTATTTGATAACGGAGTCATGGTGGTGCCCGACGTATTAGGCAATGCCGGAGGCGTGACGGTCTCGTATTTTGAGTGGGTTCAGAATCAGAGCCGCTTTTATTGGACCGAGCAAGAGGTCAATGCGCGCCTCGAAGAATACATGGCTCGCGCCATTTCAGAAATGCATCGCATGCATGAGCGATTTGGTGTGACATTGCGTAAGGCCGCCTATCTCGTGGCGACCGACCGCTTGGCACAAGCGATGCGAGTGCGCGGATGGCTTAAATAATCGCTGCGTCTAGTACGTGCGTTTAAGTTAAGGAGGAT
>NZ_JBYCKN010000081.1:0-4825 GCF_057473405.1 Sulfobacillus sp. TH-112 | reverse complement strand
CGTGGTTGCCAGTAACTTCCACGTGTCATAAGCAGGGACGTCGACGAGCCACGGCGAATATCACCGTATCGCTATCAGAAGAAAAGAAGCACTACACTCTATGGTGTCCCATATCCTTGTAGCCGCGTGCCTCACCGCGACCACCGTTTGTCACAATCTTTCCCGACACGGAGCGAATGGCGAGTCACCTATGCGACATCAAACCGGGGACGTAGGCGACGGCTCCTCACCATCGACCCCGGCATCGCCAAGCACTCGGGGACTGGACTCCCGAACGATTTCAATACCGGGCCGTGCGCATTGAATCGGCGACTGCCACGGTGATTAACGGCCGGATTCGAGGAAGGTGCCAGTACTCCATCACCTGGTTATAACCTCGATCTCGTCAACCAATTAGGCGAGATGCCGCTAGCAGTCGCCTGAACTCGGCAAGAGCCAGTACCACCTTTCGAGGGTCAAAACATCGGGCCGTTCATTCAAAAGCTCCGTGTTTTCTCCGGGAAAGCCATCCCCCCATCCGCACAATTCTCATGACACATGGGCAATGACCTGGGATAACTCCGCTGTTACGGAATCTGCTCTCGGAGCCAGAATGGTTCCGCCCCCAGAATAGTTGTGGATACGTTGGGCGCAGTAGTCACGGTTTCCCTAACGACACAGCCGGCCCCGATGCCGAGGTGATCCATATCATTCCATCCATGTGACCATCGTATGATGATATCGGTACGCCGTCGGCTGTTAGAGAGCTAATACTTCCCATACTACAGCCTGATAGTCGTCCCGCAGATCAGGAATGACGAGGCCCACGTGGCGCAATTCACCACCATTCGTTGACAACCACTGGCCATGACCTTCCCACTCTCTTACGGCATACGACCGTTCCAGCGGGAGTCCCACTACGGGCAATCGGGTTCTCGGATAATTGGCACGGGCCATGAGGCGAAAATAAAAGACAAGGGCCTGATGACCGTCGTGAGAGCGAAACATCCATCCGTACGCATTCGGGTCCCGAGTCTCCAGCACCGTATAATAGCCAAACTGTACCAGCCCTCGCACCTCTTTGTAGCGGCGAATTTGTTCCTTTACGGCTTCACGGTCCTCATCGGACAACCGACGGGGATCTAGTTCATAGCCTAAGACCCCTGACATGGCCACCATCGCACGAAAACCGAGGGAAACCTGTCGTCCGGTTTGATGATTGGGCACATCGGACACGTGTGCAGTCACGGTACTGACCGGATAGACCAGTGCCGTCCCCTGCTGAATGGCTAATCGAGCGACCGCATCGGTGTTATCACTCGCCCAGATCTGAGGGGAATAGGCGAGCATCCCGGGGTCAAAGCGTCCTCCGCCGCCCGAGCATCCTTCAATGAGCAATTGCGGATAGCGGGTGGTGATGGCCTCGAGAACTCGGTAGAGTCCTAAGATATAGCGATGGGAGGTCTCTTGCTGTTGCCTTGGTGGAAGGCCATGTGACCCCACTTCCGACAGATGACGGTTCATGTCCCACTTGAGGTAGTCCAGCTGTAACTCTTCAATCAGTTGTGACAAGGTGTCTATCACAAAATCCTGTACGTCTTGACGCGAGAGATCTAAGACCAATTGATGCCGTGCCAAAGAGGGAGGGCGATGAGGCACCCCCATACACCACTCGGGATGCTTTGCATAGAGTGCGCTCACGGGAGAAATCATTTCTGGTTCCACCCAGAGCCCAAATTTCATTCCCAATGACCGTACGCGTTGGGCCGTGCTTGCTAGACCGTCGGGAAACTTATTGCGGTCCTCATGCCAGTCCCCGAGCGATGAGCGGTCATTGTCTCGATGGCCAAACCACCCATCATCCACCACCAATAGTTCCACCCCCAAATCTGCCGCACTCTCCGCAATCGAAACAATGGTCTCTTCGGATAGCTTAAAATAGGCGGCTTCCCAGGTGTTCAATAATATGGGACGCTCGACGCGACGAAACGCCGGAGGAATCAGGCGCTCCTGATAGAGGTGGTGAAAGATTGAGGTCATGCCATTCTGTCCCTTATCGGAATAGACCAAGACCGCCTCGGGACTTTGAAAGGTGTCTCCGCCATTCAGGATCCAATGAAACTCAGACGGATTAATTCCAATCCCAATCCGGGTGGTTAGGTATTGGTCTACTTCAGCAAAGGCCAAGAAATTGCCGCTATAGATGAGGTGCGTGGCAAAGATGTCGCCGCTATCGCGGGTGGTATGTGGGCGGGCCAGCGCGAGGAAGGGCTGCATCTGATGGCTACTGGCACCACGCCGGCTTTCCACCGAGACCTTTTTGGGCTGTCCCAATTCGCTCCATACCTCACCGCGTTCTCGCGCCCAGGCCCCCGCCAGGTGCAACAAGCGATAGTCGGCATCGGGAAAATCCACCGTCATGCTGAGCGCTCGCTCCATTTCATAGGGTGAGCTCCCCTCATTGTGCCAACTGACCGAGCGCGTAATCACATCGAATGACTCCAGAACCGAATAACTGAGGGTCATCGTGAGGGGATAGGAAGGATCTCTTAGGGTGAGAGACAGTGTTACCACACTATCACCGGCTTCTTCCCGTATACTGGGCAATCCCAAAAGCGGCGGTTTGCCGAGCGTCAGGCGATATGATTCAAACACATACTCACTTGCCATGGTGCCATCATCAAAGCGGAGCTGACACAGGGGTTCTCGAAAATCGGACCGACCAAACATAGGCGCTTCTTGGGGTAATACGTCTAGCGAATATTGGGGGTCATCGGCATAGGGCGTCGGCGAAAAGGCCAAAATGGGCGTTGTCCTCACTGGGTCCGTTAAGGACTCGGGATGGATCCTTTTGCCCCAGTACAGATGTAATATCTGTCCATGAGCGTCGACCTGTAATACGTAGCTGGTGTTATTGGTATAGAGGTGGAATTTTCTCTGATCCAGAATATCGATACCCATCATATCACTCCCTTTGTCGTTACCTCACCATCCACGGTCTCGCACAGGGCGGTTGGCTCGCTTCCTCATCGGCTCGGAGACCATATGGCTCATCTATCAATCATTAGACCATACATCGGGCAAAAATTCCCATCTTTATGGCATAATGTACCTCTTCACCTGTCATGGGCTGGGATGATGTGTGTTGACAGGTCTCGATCTGGTATCGTAACCATGCCTTGGTGGGCCAGAAAATTCGAGAACATTAGAGGCTAGGTTTACCCATACCATTTTCCGAATGGCGCAGCTAGATGCTTTCCTAGGTGCCCCATTCGGCAAATTCAAATCACTGCCACTGGGGATCGTCCCCGGATGCCCCGAGATTTTTTCTGCAAGTCCGTCGAAATCCTCCCCATGTCTCTTCATTCTCGTTGCGCTTCTTCGCGGTACGCGGGATTTAACCCACACATGATGTGGACTTCACCAGGAAGTGCGGAATATGATGAGAAAGAAAGGGCAATGGCGTCTTAATGGGGGGCGTCAACAACGGGCCACTCCTAGACAACCGACGGGAAAGCAGGTGGATGGTGAATCTCCACGCTCAAATCTTTTGGTTTTTGTGGCTCCTATGGCTTCTCTTGGAAATTGCCGTCAACCTTCGCGCTCGCCGTCTTCGACGGAATTCGGTGGCTAACCGGACCGCCGGTAATTGAAACTCGGTATCGTATTGCTTACCCGTGATGATCACCTCATTCGATGAGATTAGCATCGTCGAATTCGTGGTGTCCATCGAATAGACTAACATCCACTTGAATAAGGTCCACCCAATCCCGGGCAGTACCCGCTAGCCCACTCAACCTCTGAAAGTTGGCCACCGCCGCAAGACCTGTCCAACGAGGACAGGTAAAGGTGGATACTCGTACCGGTGTTGGCGCGCCATGCCGGTAACGTCACTCGTTAGATTCTCCACCACGGGCGAGCCAACTCCAATGGCTTCAAGCGGATACCACGGAGAACGGGGTGGAATGGCGTCTAAGACAAATTTAATACGCATAGGATGGTTCGCACCATATTTTCCCTTCTGTGTCCCCGGAACAAAGAATAGCTATTGGCAATCAAGGGCTGGCTGATCTCCTGCTTTACCGCGAGTGGTTCGCACCGTGTTAGGCAAAATCCGGGTTGTGGGGCCCCTCTGAATAATCTGCTGTGTTGTGGCCAAACGTGGTTGGACCAGCCTGCGTGAGTCGAGGACCCTTAATGCATATACGAGCCGGATAGCTACTTAGCGCAATTTTCTCTCGATTAATTTGATCGATGGGTTTGGTTGAACGATGTTTTTCGCCTTGTGGTCGACCCATTCCCGAACAGCACTCGATCGTGCCCGCAGTACTCATCGCTCTACGGGTACCGAAGCAGAGCAAGGCGAATGTTGCTCGGGAATATTGTCACCCATATGGACATGAGCTAGGTGCCATGGGGATCGGATGGACCCCACGCGATGGAGGAACGTGCGACGGAACGATGCCGTCCGTTCGGGAGATGGCATGACACATCCTCAAGGACGCGCGGGAGTGGAGAACGGTCCGGCGGGTGGGAATCCGGGGTTTTCGCATCGTGCTCGGGAACGTGTTCAGAAATCTTCTCACATCACGGTCTTGGAGTCGTTCGTCACCGCGCCATTGGCGATACGACCAGGGGGACCGACTTACAAAAAGCTTCGTGCGGCAAAAGGCGCTCTTTTTCATGGAGAAAGTCGTGTATATATGTTCTGTGGTACCCATCGATGGCCAAACCCCATAATACGGATAGTCGTTCCGGTATCTTGGTAGACAATACGCATATCCGCGGAATGTCGTTGGCTTCTTTGGCTTTGAAAGTGGTACGACCACCAACCCGCCTTGTTGTT
>NZ_JBYCKN010000080.1:0-41148 GCF_057473405.1 Sulfobacillus sp. TH-112 | reverse complement strand
CCCTCCGAGCACTAAGTCATCACGAGCATTATACCTTAGCCACTCGACCAATGCAACGTCAACTAGGCCTTTTCGGCAGGCTCATGCCACGGCTCTATGGTATCATAAGCCCTTCGTACTGCCTCATAGTGTTCGTCGGGCGCCATGACGAGCGGCGGGCGAACACCGCCCACATCCCATCCTAAGGCATTGAGAAGCCATTTTAGGGGTACCGGATTGGAGTCGACAAAAAGCGCTTGCGCCAAAGGCCATAGGGCCTCGTGATACCGTAAGGCTTCTAATGTGTTTCCACTTTGATATAACTGCACCATCTCTGCCATTTGACGCGCCACCAGATGAGATGCCACTGACACCACACCCACGGCTCCCACTGCCAGACTGGGCAATAGTAGTCCGTCGTCGCCGCTATAGATCACCATCTCATCAGCTAAGAGTCGATGCATCTGAATCACGGAAAGAATAGACCCGGCCGCCTCTTTTACCGCGACCAGGTTGGGCGCCAAGCGGTGGGCACGCAGAACGGTGTCGGGCTGCACGCTGACACCGGTGCGACCAGGCACGTTATAGATCATGACCGGTTTCTCGGTATGCCGGGCGACTTCAACAAAGTGGTGAATCAGACCCTCTTGAGACGGTTTATTATAGTAGGGTGCCACAATCAGCAGGCCATCCGCTCCCCAACTGTCTGCCGCCTCAGTCCACTGAATGGTTTGGCGGGTGTCATTATGGCCTGTGCCGACCCATACTGGGACATCGTGGGGCAATGCGTGTTTGATCGCTCGAAAAACCTCTTCTCGTTCGGGTAACGATAGTGCGAAGGCTTCGCCGGTAGAGCCCCCAACAACGAAGCCGCCGGACCCTTGTCCCCACAAATGCAGGGCGAGTTCGGCGGCCTTTTGGGGAGCAATCTCTCCTTGGGCATCATACGGAGTCACTAAGGCGGTCATCACGGTGGGCCATCTCATGGCGACAATACCTCCCTTTCCAATCCAAACTGCTGGTGCAATGCGCGGACCGCTCGAGCCATATCCTTTTGATCCAACAACAGCGTAATGGTCGCGTGAGAATCTGCGGATTGTAGCACTTGTACGCCCTCACGCGACAATGCGGCCATGACACGCCCTACGACGCCCGGCAGTCCTTCGATCGCTGAACCAATCACTGACACCTTGGCGCGGTTATCATAAATGCAATGTGGGAATCCCAAGTCCTCTAGCGCCGTGACAACGCGCCCTCGAATCGGATCAGTGACACAAAAAAATACCCGTTCCGGGAAGAGATTAATAAGGTCAACAGATACCCCTCGCTCCCCCAGAGCTTCGAAGAGATGATAGGCCCAGTCCGCCTCGCCATTGTTGGGACATTCGACTTGGAATTGAATCATATTTTGTAGTTGGGTAATTCCGGTGACCGCATGATCCGGGTCACGATGTGCCCACGAGTCCAACATGCGACGTCCTGGGCCCACTAAGGTGCCTGGCGCCTCAGAAAATGTCGACCGAATCCGCACCGCCACAGAAAACTGCCGTGCCAATTCTACCGCCCGAGGATGAATGACGCGGGCTCCTAAATTGGCCAATTGGAACACCTCATGGTAATCCATTTGCCGAATGGTTCGGGCTTCTGGCACGATTCGGGGGTCGGCGGTTTTAATGCCATCCACATCGGTAAAGATTTCAACTACATCGGCCATCAATGCAGCACCTAGCGCGACCGCCGTGGTATCACTTCCTCCCCGTCCTAAGGTGGTCACCAATCCCCGCTCATCAACACCCTGAAATCCCGCTACCACAGGAATGTACCCCATCTCGACCGCCTGCTGTAGCTTCTCCGGATCAAGTTTTATAATTTGAGCGTCACCGTGGCGGTCATCGGTATAGATCCCTGCCTGGCCGCCGGTAAAGACTTGCGGAGAGAATCCCGCGCGACGCAAGTGTGACGATAATACGACGGCACTGATGATTTCGCCAGAGCTCACTAATAAGTCCAGTTCCTCCGCCGGAGGCTCCGGCATGCCTTCAAGTAATGCGAGTAAACTATCGGTTGCATAAGCATCCCCCTCGCGGCCCATCGCCGACACCACTACGACAGGCCGATACCCGTTCTCAAGCGCTCCTGCCACCCACTGCGTCACGAGCTCCCTCTGAGAGAAATCTCGCACGGAGGTGCCCCCAAATTTCTGCACAATCACCTTCATGGATGTTCCTCCTTAGAGCCGCCAGCGCCCTTTTATGGTTAACATAATATCAATGGCGTTTGTCGCTGCGCCGCGCCGCAGATTGTCGGCCACGACAAATAAGTTGACCGCTTGAGAGTGATACAAGTCCTGACGAATCCTACCTACCAGGACGTCATCTTGCCCTTCAGCCATCAGAGCGGTCGGTACCTGACCAGACTGAGGATCATCCACCAGCCTGACGGCAGGGGCCTCAGCGAGCGCCGTCCTTAATTGCTCCAAGCTGAAGGGTCGACGCGTCTCTAGGTACACCGATTCCGCATGACCTACATATATCGGTACCCTTACCGCGGTCGCGGTGACACGCACATCGTGGCCGAAAATTTTGGCCGTTTCACGAACTAACTTCCACTCTTCTCCGGTATAGTCACTCTCCAGAAAGACATCGCAATAGGGCAAGGTATTGTGTGCAATGGGCTCCGAATACACCTGAGGTGTGAGAGGTTGACCGTGCATCCGCTGTTCTGTTTGTGTGCGTAGTTCCTCGACCGCGTCACGACCCGTGCCGGACACCGCCTGATAGGTTGACACAATCACCCGCTCCACTCCAAATTCGCGCTCAATCGGGGCTAAGGCTATCACCAGCTGAATCGTAGAGCAGTTGGGACTCGCAATCAATAAGGCTTCGCCGATGTCATCCCCATTCACCTGTGGCACCACTAGTGGTACCCGCTTCTCCATCCGAAAGCGACTCGACTTATCAATCACCGTCACGCCAGAACTCATCGCGGTATCAACATAGGATTCACTGACCGCGTTACCCGCCGCAAAGAACGCCACGTCTACACGTCCCCAGTCCATCTCCGCGACCGGTTCTACCTTTAGGGTGTGCCCCTGAAAATTCACCGTTCGTCCGCTAGCTTCACTGGCCAGCGGCACTAAAACATCAACGATAATGCCCCTCTCCTGAAGCACCTCCATAATTTTTTGCCCTACCAGTCCCGTGGCTCCCACAATAGCTATACGAAATCCTCTCACACCGTCCACTCCTCAACCGTTATGGCCATGGTACAATCATCGGCTGCACCTGTTCCCCCGAAAGTGCCGCTTTGAGACTATCCACTGTTAGTTCCAAGTGAGCATCCAATGAACGCGGCTTGTGACGCGGGTCATCTTGCCCGAATGGCACAAAATAGATATTCCGACTGGATAACATGCGCCCCAAATTCATCGCATTCATCCCCAGCAGGTCATTGGACGTCACCGCCAATACCACGGGCCGGCCGTTGCGCAGCTGTGCCTTTACCGCCATGGTCACTGCGGAATCGTTAATGGCGTTCGCTAACTTGGCCAGTGTGTTACCTGTACATGGCATTACCAGTACCACATCAAACCAGTGTTGGGGACCGCTGGGTTCCACATCTGGAATTGATAATAACATGTCTTGATTACTGGCATCAGTGATTTGTTGGCGCCAATAACTGGGGCTGCCAAATCGCGTTTCAACGCTTAAAATCGAACGGGAAACAATCGGTGTGACTTGTGCGCCTTCGTCAACTAATTGTCGCAAAGTCACCACGGCTCGGCTTAAGTTACAGTGGGAGGCCGCCATGGCGACCCCAATACGGACGTTTGCCAGTCGATTCATCGTTCCACTCCTCCTCCAATAAAAGGCTTAAGGTGTCCCAAACAATTTCTGCGGCACGCCGCGGGGCCACCTTACCCGGTATACTTAGAATGTGCTGATATTTCGTTGCCACCTCAGCATCACTTTTTAGATCTGGCACCAATCCCCCAGGATTGGAGGCTAAATCAATCACCCAATAGGGCGTGCGTTCACGAAACCAGGTCTCGTCCAGTACCGGTGCGGGAATGGTATTAAACACGCCGTCCACCAAGGGTCTGGGCATAATCTCTAATGGGAGAGCCTGAAATCCTAGCGCCTGAGCCATAGCACGTTTTTCCGGCAACCGCTCAACGATGCTCACCACGCTGCCATAACGCGACAACCGATCCGCTAACACCAATCCCACTCGTCCAAACCCTAAGACCGCGACCGGCCGATTGAAAAGCGTGCTACCACTGAGTCCAATGGCCGACTTCATGGCGCCCTCAGCGGTAGGCACCGCATTAAGCCACATAAAGCTGGTTTCATGCCGATATTGAATGGTACGAATTTTACGTTCTGAGCACCAGGCAGTCACTGGATGGGCCACCAGCCCGGCGGCCACCAGTCCACCCGGGCCCATGCGATCCAAGAAGTCAGGCGTCAACTGCGCGACGCCGTTGAGTGTGGTCATCCGTCCCTCGGGATCGATTCCGGTCATCGGGCCAATAAGCACATCCGGTGCAGGATCTAGAGGTGCGAACACAGGAATGCCCGGCCACTTGATCCCCCATCCTCTCACCGCATAGCCACGATTTTGTAGCATTAGGCACAACTGAATATCGCGAGTGTCACCACCCGCTACCACAATATTGCGCATCCTTCCCACTCCCATCCTCACTCCGAGATATCATACGGAAGAGAACTCAGGAGGGTTCATACTGATAATTGAGAGGTGGTAAGGCCCCTCTAATGAAAGGCCAATACGCTATCAAACCGCGAAGAGAGCCCTTTACCAGAAAGGACTCTCTTCGTCGTTCAATTAGTGCACGTAAACATCGTGGGCCCCATGCTGCTCGAAGAGTTGTTTGGCCTTTTCTAGCTCTTCTGGATCGGTCTCCACCATGACCAGCACGTTGCCTTCCTTGACCCGACGTTCTAAGTGCTCACTTTCCTGCTTGGGTATACCATAGTCCATGAGACCACCCACTAATCCTCCCGCCGCTGCACCCGTAAGCGTCGCCGCTAATGGGCCCATGGCTAGAATGGGACCGATACCGGGAATCGCCAGGGCTCCAGCACTCGCTAAAAGGCCGACAGCACCGCCACCCGCGGCCCCCCATCCAATACCACTAGACAAGTCGTGGGTCCCATGACCTGTCGGGTGTCCCTTTTCGGTGTGACCGTCATGGCGGGCAATGACCGAAATCTTTTTGTCCGATACTCCGTGCTGCTCCAATGTGCGCACAACCTCATCCGCTGTGGAATGATCATTAAATGCTCCAACCACCGTTTTTGCCATCAGGCGCCTCCTTCTGGTTTGCGATGCGCTCATAGTGTGAAGGGAAGGAGCCTGGCTCAGTCATCTAATTTGTTCCGGACTTTGTAATTTTCGGTACCTCTGCCAAATCTACAATCATCACTTCAGGTCCCACTCGTCGGATCGCAGCCCAAGGAATCTCGAGGCGCTGCCCGCGATTGGTCCGCCCCTTTTGAGGCACAATAATGGCCTCGATGGCGCCGGTTTCCGGATTGATCAGCAAGTCACTATCTCCTAAACTTCCCAATCGCCCACCGTTGGTTAAATTTATGATATCCTTTGAGGCCAATTCACTCATTCGCATGAGAGGCGCCCTCCTTTGACAAGAGGATATGTCGTCCTCGGCCCCTTCAGACCCTTTTCATGGCCTTTTCTGCACCTCATAGCCCGAGCGTGGGGAAAGCCCTTGCTGACGTCGGAAATTTTCTTGGTTTTTCATCATGTAGCCTTGATAGAGTGTTTCCGCGTCCATGCCCGCATCCAGACACATACTCACAAAAAAGTGCAGCACATCGACCAGTTCTTCGTGCAATTTCGCTTCATCGACCGGTTCACTATTCTTCCACCATTTGAACCTCGCCTCTTCCACCGCTTCTCCCAGTTCTACCATCAAGGCAAGCGCTTCCTTCTGAATCCACTCCGACGCGGTTGCGTCGAGCCCACGCTCGGCCCGTAATTTCTCATTAAACGCGTGTTGTAAGTGAAATATTTCCTCCAGCCGATCCATCACTAGCTCCTCCCGATTCACGCCCAAACTACGGCAATTCAAATCCTGCAGGAACAGGCCCCGCGATCGCAAGCGCAACATTCTGCGGACGAATCCAGTCCGCTACCTGCTTTTGCACCCCGGCGATAGTGGTGTTCGCAAGCGACTCGTTGAATCCGCGTACCTGCGGTGCACAACGATCGTCCAGCGCATAACGCCCGAGACGCATCACACGGGCATCGGGCGTCTCTTGATTCATGACAAATAGCGTCTGTAGGTACATTACCGTTCGCGCGAGTTCATCAGACGACGGCCCGTGGGCCGCCAGATGCTCCATTTCCTCATAAAGAGCCCTCAACGCACGGTGCAATCGGGTGCTTTCCGTACCCAGGTAGGTCACCACATCGCCGGTATCCGTCTCCGCCGAATATTGGGTAGACACACTATACACGAGGCCCTCGTCTTCGCGCAGCCTCTGCCAGAGACGACTGGTATTTTGTCCCCCCAGGAGGCTCGCCGCCACGAGCGCGTCACCATACTCTGACTCATAACGACGGGGCGCAAGCCCTGCAAGTCCAAGCCGCACCTGTTCCCACTGATGATTCGCCAACTGCGTCTTAAGCCGTGTCTGCGGTGGCCGTCTTAGTCGGGGACCCTGTCCGTCTCCTGCATCAGCACCCCGAAATCCTGCTACCTCCTCCAAGAGGTCCTGGCAGGCCCCTCCGGAGACGGCAAAGACCACATTGGCGGGCTGATAATACTGTCGGTGAAATTCTTGTACCAACAACTCTGACATCGCGGTCAAGGAGTCGTGGCTGCCCAGGATGTCATGCACGTATTCGTCGCCTTCATATAGGGACTCAGTCAGTAACGTGTCCAGCACATCATCGGGATCATCGAGACTCTCGCGCATCTCTTCTTCCACAACACTTTTCTCTCGCGCCAAGTCAGAACCGCGCAGCCATGGCTGACTGACCAAGTCAGCCAACAATTGATAGGCATCGTGCGCCTTTTCATCCAATACCTTTGCATAAAAACAGGTGTAGTCGCGTGTCGTGAAAGCATTCACGTCACCGCCTAACGCATCCATTTGAGCTGCAATGGTGCGATTATCTCGCAATCCCGCCCCTTTGAACACGAGGTGCTCCAGCATATGAGCTATCCCCCACTGGGAAGGACGCTCATCTCGGCTCCCCACGTTCACAAAAAACGCCAATGCGGTGGTCCCTACTGACGGAATATCGTCGGAAGCCACTCTTAGGCCCGAAGGTAATGTACTTAGGAAATTAATAAGATGTCCTACCTTTCTTCCCTACACACCGCCCGGGTCGAAAAACCTCATCTGGGGCTCATGCTCACGGGAGTGTAGAGTATCCGTCTCAAAGAAACGCTGATAGCCGTCACTTGCTATGCCACGCGTGTCTCATTGTACTTTATCATAGCAACCCTAGGAGCGGCTTACGAGTCCGTACGAGGAATTCCCATAGAGAGCAATCGACTCACAGTCACCAACCGGTACCCCCGTGCCTTTAAGCCCGCGATAATACGTGGTAACGCCAGCACCGTCCGGCTGGTGGGATGCATTAATACAATTCCCCCAGGAATCGCCTTATTCAGCACTTTATTCACCATATAGGCAACCGAAGACGATGGTCTCCAGTCAATGGTGTCGATGGTCCACATCACAAGTGTCATATGCACATCACCGGCCGCCTGCAAGACCGTCTGATTAAACTCACCATAGGGTGGCGCATACACGGTCGGATCCACTCCCACAATCTCGTGCAGTTCGTGATTGGTTTTCGCAATATCGTCAACATTTTCAGCATAGGATAACTGATTAGGATGCCGATGGTTCCATCCATGATTACCCAATTCATCGCCGTCTTGATGCATTTCTCTGACCAACATCGGATGAGACCGCGCCCAAGCTCCTCCGATCATGAGGGTAGCCGACACGTGCTCCCGACGGAGTGTGGCGAGCAATTGGGGCACATATTCTGTCCCCCACACCACGTTAATCGTCAGTGCCATCACCTTTTGCTGCATTTCCACGCGATAGACCGGGATGGGCACAAGGGACCTCTGCGTGGCGCGGGCGGTGTGCGGATTAATTAGCCAAACCGCCAGCAACAGGATCACCACCAACCCCAACAGTCGGGCCAGTGGCGTGCGCAAAGAAATGACTCGAAAATGCATGCTTATCCCTCCTTCCTTGTCCTATGAGGTTTCTCTAGACCTTAGAACGCGCAAGGAAGTCCCTCTCCTTTGATGCAACGCTCCCGCTCCAGCAGGGTGGTGACACAGGCGGCATGAGTAAACAACTGCGGAAAGTTTCCTCGGGGCTGGCCGGTGAGCGGATTAACATGTTCGGAGAAGAGTTTGAGGTCCGTACTAAACGACAACTGCTGAAGAATAATTTGATCGGCACGGTCCAATTTCCCCATCCGAAGGTAAATTCGAGCGAGCCAAAACCCCACCATGGGAAAGGGGTACTGCGCTGGGCCCATACTATCTGACGGATATCTCCACACCGCTTCATGACGCACTAAGTCGCGTTCAATCGCGTCCAAGGTATTCTGAAAGGTCTCGTCGTACACCGAAACAAAGCCATATAAAGGAAGCGTCAGTAGTGCCGCATCGGTCTGGAGGTTCTCACGTGATTGGCCAAACCGCTTTTCTGGTGTGCTCATGAAGGTGTTTCGGAGCACCGATCGTTGAACCGTTTGCACCTCATCCCAAATTCGGGCCAACCGCTCATCGCCCATCACCTCACGCGCCAGTTCCGCTCCACACTTCACCGCCACCCACACTAACACTTGTGAGTGAGTGTAGGACTGCTCCGCATCTCGGAATTCCCATAAGGACGCATCTTTCTGTTGGGTCGCATAGCGAGACACCCACTGCACCATGGGTTCGATGGCCCACCAATAGTCTTGCACAAAGCGGCGATCGCCCGTCATACGCCAATAGCGAAAGATCACCCACAAGACATCTCCCTCAAGATCCAGTTGCATCTGCTGACTCGCCGCATTCCCCACACGTACGGGACGACTTCCTTGGAACCCCGCCATCCACCCTAAAGATCGCTCGCTCATTCCCATGGTGCCATCCACCCTCACAAAGGGATGAGGAAACGGCTTCTCTACCAAATCAGCAACATTCAGCGCAAACTCCAAATATTGCCGGCATGCCTCGGCATCCCCGGCTAATAGCAAGGCCTCCGCTGCATAGGCACCATCTCGTATCCACACGTAGCGATAATCCCATTGCCGTTCGGCACCGATTACCTCTGGTAAGGATGTCGTAGCGGCCGCAATCATGGCTCCACTAGTACGGTAGGTCAAACCACGCAACACTAAGAGGCTTTGTTTCACCCAGTCCGATCCCCACCCATCATACGAGAGGGAAGCATTACGCCAGTACCGTTCCGTGACCTGTTCTACGCGTTCCCCATTCTCTAATGGTCTTTGTAGTAAGGCGATATCCTCACGAAGAGACTCCGCATAGCGGAGCACAATATCTACACGGCCCGGACCAATTTCCCAGGTATCACGGTGCGATGACTTCTTAAGAGGTCCCCGGATGTGAAGAGAAAGCCCCTCTGCTCCCCCCGGATGATAATAAATCGCCCCATCATTCAACATCTCATAGGCAGCGCGAGCATACCCAAACCCAAAGGTTGGACGACACACTAGATCAAGCGGGATGGTGGTGTCAATACGCCGCCAATACCCGCTGTGTCCGATAGGAAGAAAGTCACAGATCCTTGCGGTGCCCTCCCCCGTCTCTAAAATTGTTTCAAGAATTAAGGTTCCGGGCCGATAGTACTGACGGGAAGACTGCAAGGATTTTTGGGGAAGCGTGCTGAGATATCCTCCCTGTTCCTCGTCCAAAAGGCGACAAAAGATAGCATCACTATCAAAGCGAGGCAGCGGTAGCCACTCCACGACCGCAAGCGGGGATATTAAGGCCGAGGTATAACGATTAGATAGAAACCCATAAAATGGCTGACTCATCGGGCTATCGCCTCACGTCACAGAGATTAGCCTACGTCCGTGAGAACGCTTTAAGGATCTCGAGGTCACCGGCCCTGTCACCGACAGTCCGCCCTGGAGTTTCCAACACCAAGGGGCATTCTCGAGCCTCGGCCCATTGCACCAGACGTCTTAGCGCACATTCCGTCATTGAACCACTTAAAAGATGCGCATGTTGGTCACGATGGGATCCCACCGGATGTAGGCTATCATTCAAATGTATGCCAACAACGCGCTCTAAGCCTATTTTTTCATCAATTTGCCCGAGCAAGGATTCCACATCCGCTGGCCGGCTCAACGCATGCCCGGCAGCCATGACATGCGCCGTATCGAGCATCAATCCGACCCGCCGAGTTTGACCAATTCGACGAAATAGTTCCGCCAGTTCATCCCACGTGTCACCGATTTCGCGGCCTTGCCCCGCGGTATTTTCCACTAAAACTCTCCCGGGTGCCTGCAACATGGTAGTCAGTGTACCTACAAACACCTCAAGCGCGGTGTGACGATCACTGCCCCGCGACCAGTGGCCGGGATGCAAGACCACGTACCCGGCGCCCAGAATTTTAGCGCGCCGCATTTCTTCTTTGAGCGCCTGACGAGCTCGTTGCTGTTTTTCGATTTCTGCGGCTGCCGGATTCACAAAGTAGGGCGCATGCACGATCAAAAGACCAATGCGAGATTTCTCCAACATGGGCCGTAAACTTCCTGCTGTAGGTAACGGGGTGGACTGGCCACCAACCGGATTGCGGCTAAACACCTGTAAACACTGAAGGCCGGCATGGCCGGCCTCCCGAATGACAGTCTCATACCCTAGAGCGACAGATACCTGACAGCCTATCCGCATTAATGTGAATCGCGCCGTGGACCAGGGCCGCTCCTTCTCGGCGGTCGCGAGTTCTGTCCATGGTCATTACGCACAGGACGCCCCTCCTCTACCGCTGCATCCAGTCCTTCGGGCCGTGGCAACAGCTCCTTATGCGACAGATTCACGCGCCCCATATTGTCAATCTCCACGACCTTGACCTTCAATTCGTCACCAACTTGCACCACATCTTCGACTTTCCCTACCCGTTGATGGGAGAGTTGCGAAATATGCACCAGCCCTTCGCGACCCGGTAAAATTTCTACAAATGCCCCGAAATTCATAATCCGCGTCACATGTCCTTCATAGATCTGACCCACTTCAATCGTTCGAGTCAGATCTTCAATCATTGCTACCGCCCGCTCGCCTGCCTCTTCATTAATAGACGCGATATAGATGGTGCCATCTTCTTGGATATCGATGTCTACCTTTTTATCGCCGACTTTGGTAGCATCAATGATCTTGTTAATCGTCTTCCCCCCGGGTCCGATCACCTCGCGAATTTTATCGGGGTGAATATGAATCGTAAAAATTCTAGGGGCGTGGGGCGACATGGTCGCGCGCGCATTCGGCATTACCTCAAGCATACGGCCTAAAATATACAATCGCGCCTCTCGCGCCTGGCTTAATGCCTGCTCCAAAATCGCTCGGTCTAAGCCCTTGATCTTAATGTCCATCTGGATTGCGGTGATGCCACTGTCCGTCCCTGCTACCTTGAAATCCATATCGCCAAGAAAGTCCTCAAGTCCTTGAATATCGGTCAAAATCGCATAACCCGCGTCATCTTTGACTAAACCCATAGCAATACCCGCCACCGGCGCTTTGATGGGCACTCCGCCGTCCATCAATGCGAGTGTACTACCACACACCGAGGCCATCGAACTGGATCCATTCGACTCTAAAATATCCGATACCAATCGCAACGCGTATGGAAATTCAGATTCGGAGGGAATAACCGGTTCTAGCGCTCGTTCAGCCAACGCGCCATGACCGATAGCGCGTCGATTGGGACCACGCATCGGGCCTGATTCTCCGGTGGCAAAGGGAGGAAAATTATAGTGATGAATGTACCGTTTGGATTCTTCAGCACCAATCCCATCCAGCATTTGCTGGTCCGAGAGGGGTCCTAGGGTCATTGCCGTGAGGGCTTGAGTTTGTCCACGGGTAAAAAGTCCAGTACCATGAACCCGCGGCAGTACCCCTACTTCAATATGGAGTGGCCGTACTTCACTAAATGCCCGTCCGTCGGGACGAATCTTGTCGTGAATGATAGCATGGCGCACCACCTTCTTCAACAGTTTCTTGAGAACAGCCGAAATAAGGTCACCCTCTTCGGGAAACTCCTCCTGGAGGATGAGCGTGACATCTGCATTCACGGCATCAATTTGATCTTCCCGAGCCGCCTTATCGGCCGACCGCATCGCCTCGGTCAATCGTTCTTCCGCTAATTGCGCGGCTCGTTGAACTAACTTTTCAGAGGCAATGTGCAGAGAAAATGCCCGCTTGCTCTTGCCGGCTTCCTCCTGAAACTCGCGGATTCCTTCGATAATCCGGCGAATCTCTTCATGCCCAAATAGGATGGCGTTCAACATTTCTTCCTCTGAAATAATGGATGCGCCCGCCTCGATCATTAAAATGGCATCGTAAGTCCCTGCAATCATTAACTTCAATCGACTGGCATGGGCCTCTCCGGTGTTAGGATTAATCACAAAGCGACCATCCACCATTCCCACTTCTACCGCACCGATCGGCCCTTCAAACGGAATATCGCTGATGCTCAAAGCCGCCGAAGCCCCTATCATCCCACAGATTTCGGGAGAAAAGTCGTGGTCCACCGACAGCACACTCGCCACAACATGCACATCATTACGAAATCCCTCCGGAAAAAGTGGGCGAATCGGCCGATCCGTCAGCCGTGCCGCAAGAATGGCTTTTTCGCTGGGACGGCCTTCGCGTTTAATATATCCGCCCGGAATTTTTCCTACCGAATACATGCGTTCTTCGAAATCAACGGTCAGCGGGAAAAAATCAATACCGAGGCGTGGTGCCTTTGAGGCCACAGCCGTCACTAGCACCGCCGTGTCCCCATATTTTACTAGCACTGCGCCATTGGCTTGCCGCGCCATCCGCCCTGTCTCTAGCGTCATAACGCGCCCACCAACTAAAATTTGCTTACTGTGAATCTCCATATGTTCCTCCTGCCTTACCTCATAACGCTCGTTTATGTCAGCATGAACAAAAGAGCGGGAAATTCCCGCTCTATCGACGTAAACCTAGCCGCTTTATCACGGTGTGATACCGCTCATTATCTTTTCCTTTTAGATAATTAAGCAATGCGCGGCGATGCCCTACCATCTTTAACAACCCTCTACGGGAGTGATGGTCCTTTTTGTGTTGTTTCAGGTGCTCAGTCAGTTCTGCAATACGCTCCGTTAAAAGCGCAATTTGAACCTCTGGCGACCCCGTGTCCGATTCATGCAGCCGATAAGCCGCAATGACGGCCTGCTTCTTGTCCTCTTCCAAGGCCATCGCAATACCTCCCTTCTCCCAAAAGCCTTAATGTACCTGGATAGAGACCACTTCGTCCTCTTCAGCCAGGAGTGATAATAGGGCGTCTTGGTAGGCCTGAGCTGCAGGTTGTGCCACCCCAGCCCGTCGATACAGCTCTTCTAACTCACGCTGTAAGCGTTTAAATTGCCCCGTGACGCAAATGGTTGAAACCTTTGTCACCATTGCACGCCATGTGTCGGAATGCACAAATACGCCCCCAATCCAAAGACACTTTATTTTATCACAGAGGATTTTCCTAAGGCAAGTCACGACCTATGTTGTCCGCCTCGAGCAGCTCTTGAGCCTCGTCAATATCTCGGCGGATTTGCGCCACCAGTGCCGTAGCACTCTCAAACTGCCGCTCGTCCCGGAGATGATAGAGGATGTCAAAGCGAACGTCCTTGCCGTAATGGGTTCCCAACAGTGGTTCCAACGCATGGATCTCCAGCACTGGATCGACACCGCCAAATGTTGGGCGCACTCCCCAATTAGCTACACCTCGTAGTTGGTGCCCATCAATGCTTAGCCACCCGGCATAGACCCCATAAGGTGGCATCATTTGCTCTCGTGGGGGTATCACATTTAAGGTCGGCACGTCTTGCGCACGGCCTCGTTGCTCGCCCAACACCACAAATGATTGCACCGAAAAGGGATGCCCCAGCAAGGTGCGCGCCAGTGCCACGTCACCTCGGTTAATATACTCGCGGATAAGGGAGCTTGATACTGTCACTCCTGCGTTCGGATCAACATAGGGGGGGACCACCATCACCTCCACCGCGTTTTCCTTTCCCCACGCAGTCAACAGGTCCACGTTGCCCAATCCGCTTTTACCAAAAGAAAAATTGTAGCCAACCACAATACAGGATGCACGCATGCGCTCCAAGAGTATTCGCTGAAGAAAGTCTCTGGCGTCAAGGGCAGCAAACTCCTTAGTAAACGGCTCGGTCACAATCCGGTCGATTCCGGACTGTAACAAATACAGTTCCTTGACGTTTGAGGGAGTAATGAGAAACCGTTCTCGTGGCCCACGTAGCACAAATCCTGGATGGGGTTCAAAGGTAAGAACTACGCTTTCCTCACCCGCTGCGTCGGCTCGCTGACACGCCTTATGGAGCAGTGCTTGATGTCCTCGATGTACTCCATCAAAGTTGCCTATCGTCACCACCGCATGCGTGTGGCTATCGCTCCCTTTATGCATCCCTCGGAGCCTCCTCTTTACCCAGTACTAATCGATACCGCCACGGCCTTCCCTCGACAATGGCTAATAAGGCTCCGCCATAAGAAAGCGCCATCACCCCTTCTTCCCAGGACACCCCTTCAAAGAGACGCCTATCCCCATGGGTAATTAGGCGCGCCTGGTCATGGTCCACCCGCACTTCCGGAACCCCCAGGCACTCTTTCCACGAAAAGAGCGCAGTACGCCAGTCGCTCAAGTCCTCCAATCTGTCTAAAGAAATGGCCTGTTGAACAGAAAACGCGCCGACTTGGCGTCGCTCTAATCCTCCGAGGTGCATAGCCAATCCGATGATAAAACCCAAGTCACGGACTAGAGCACGAATATACGTGCCCCGGCCCACACTCACATCAAAGAAGAACCCCTCACGTCGCACCACAAACTGGTCCAGTGAATAAATCTGCCGACGACGAGGTTCCGGCCATACCACTTGGCCCTGGCGCGCCGCGGCATAGTGCCTCACCCCCTGATGCTTTATCGCAGAGACCTGGGGGGGCGTTTGCCATATATCGCCCACTAAAAATCGGCTGGCGTGATGAAGTTCGCTCAAGGAGGGCACGTACCCCGATGACCGGGCCACGATCCGCCCATCGCGGTCGCCCGAGTGTGTCATGCTTCCGACCACTACTTCTGCGCGATAAATTTTAGGCGTCAAGCGACAATAGTCTAGTAGTCGTGTATAGCGTCCAATCGCAATCGGCAGAACGCCACGAGCCTCCGGGTCCAGTGTGCCAGCGTGGCCCACTTGCTTTATTCCAATCAATTTCCGAACTCGCGCGACCGCTGCAAACGACGTCATACCTTCTGGCTTATACAAGTTAATAAATCCATCACCAATGGGCTTCACGACTTCCACGCCACCGCCTCCACTACTGCCTCGCGCACCTGGTGAAGCGTACCCGAAACTTGCGCAGCCGCAGCGTACGCATGGCCGCCACCCCCAAATGCTTGCGCCATGACCGCCACATCACAACCTCGCTTACCCCTCCAACTAACCTTCATCTGATTATGCTGGTCGGTCTCTTTCACCAATATGGCAATCCTCACGGAGTCAATAGTTAAAAAGTGGTGCACAATCATGTCGACCGCCGCATCGTCAACGCCGAATCGACTCATGTGACTCCGGGACACTTCCAAGGCCATCACTCGCCCCGATGCTAATAATTCCGCCGTGCTGAGGGCCCATCCAAGAAACCGCAACTCTTCAACGGGCCGCATGTCCCAAATTTGCCGGTTGACTTCCCCTACGTCAATTCCCGTCGTTAACAGCCACTCCGCCACAGCTAAGGTGTGACGACTAGTATTCACTTGTCGAAACGACAACGTATCAGTACTAATAGCCGTGTAAAGGGCAACCGCTTGGTCAGGTGACAGTTCCCATTGCGCGTAACGAATCAAGTCCGCGATCATTTCTCCGGTTGAACTCTTGGTGCTGTCCACCCAATTGATGGTGCCAAAGTGAGGATTATTTTGGTGATGATCAATATTAATGATCGGTATCGGCTGCGACCAAAACCCTTCGGGAGCCCCCAGTCGATGACGGTTTCCGCAATCGACTGCGATAAATAAATCGCCGTCCTCACGGCGCACTGTATCAAAGGTCTCCCACAAGGAGCTTCCCGGCAAAAACGCCAAACGCTCCGGAAGAGGATCACGCGACACCATGCGCACGTTCCTCCCCAGAGCCTGAATCCCTAATGTTAATGCTAGCGCGGAACCTGCGGTATCGCCGTCCGGCGCGACATGCATGCCTACTATAATGGCATCAGCAGACAAAATCGCCGACAATATATCATCTTTCGGATTAGGGCTCATCGTTCCCATCCTTCGGTAGCGACCGAATTAAATCTTGGATGTGCATACTTTGTGCAATCCCCACGTCTTCGCGAAAGATGAGTTCCGGAGCCTGCCGAAGCGCCAACCGCCGGCCCACCTCTCCCCTGAGATAGGCGGCGGCGCTCTTCAGCCCAGCTAAACTGGCAGAGCGTTGCTCACTTGTTCCCATAACACTGACATAAGCACGCGCTTGACTCAAGTCGCGCGTGACTTCAACCCGAGTAATGCTCACAAATCCTATTCGTGGATCCTTCACATCTGTCAGCAACATCTGCCCCAACTCGCGCTGCATCAAGAGTCCGATCCGCTCTGCACGTGACTGGTTCATAGCCCCCCCTAGCTGGCCTTGACCTCTTCCTGCGTAAAGACCTCAAAAATATCGCCAACTTTGATGTCGTTGAATTTCTCGAGGCCAATGCCACATTCATAGCCACTAGCCACTTCTCGTACATCATCTTTAAAGCGTTTAAGCGATGCAATACCGCCTTCGTGAATCACTATCCCTTCTCGCACCACCCGTACCTGGCCTGACCGCAAAACCTTCCCTTCGGTCACGTAACAACCACCGACCGCCCCCACTTTCGGCACGCGAAACACCTCGCGTACTTCAGCCCGTCCCAAAAACATCTCTTGAAACTTCGGCGTCAGCATTCCCGACAGGGCTTGCTTTACATCGTCCAGTACCTCGTAGATGATGCGATACTGCCGCACATCCACATGCTCTCGTTCCGCCAATTGACGAGCCTTAGACTCGATGCTCACTCCAAAACCCACAATAATGGCTCCTGACGCTTGGGCTAACATGACGTCTGATTCGGTCACTGAACCCACACCGGTGTGCAGAACTCTCACGCGAACCTCTTCGTTCGATAGCTTGGCCACAGACTGTGCCAAGGCTTCAGCCGAACCATGCACATCCGCCTTAATGACAAGATTTAGATCACGCATGGCCTCGTCCTTCAGACGTTGATAAAACTCATCCAGTGACACGCCTCGATTACCCGCTTCCGAGGACAACCGACTACGACTTGCGCGCGCATCAGCAATGCTCTTAGCCTGTCGCTCATCCTCCATAATCACGAAGTCATCACCGGCTTCAGGCAACTGATTAAATCCCAGTACTTCGACTGGCATTGATGGTCCAACGGCCTTTACCCGCTCTCCTCGATCATTCACAAGAGCGCGCACTCGACCATATACTGCCCCAGAGAGGAATACATCGCCCACTTGCAACGTTCCCCGTTTCACCAATACCGTGGCAACTGGCCCACGACCCCGATCCAACTGCGCTTCAATGATCGTCCCTGACGCCGACCGCTTGGGATTGGCCGTAAGCTCCATAATATCTGCTTGCAGCAGTACCGATTCCAACAATTGGTCGAGACCTTCGCCGGTTCGTGCCGACACCGGAACCATGATGGTGTCTCCACCCCACTCCTCCGATATCACCCCGTGCTCGGTTAAGTCGGTGCGTACGCGGTCCGGATTCGCTTCAGGTAAGTCAATTTTATTAATCGCGACCACAATCGGCACATTCGCCGCTTTGGCATGATTAATCGCTTCGATGGTTTGAGGCATCACGCCGTCATTTGCCGCTACCACTAATATCGCAATATCCGTCACTTCAGCCCCTCGGGCTCTCATCGCGGTAAAGGCTTCATGGCCCGGAGTGTCCAAAAACACAATGGGGCGGCCCTGCCAATCAATCACTGATGCCCCAATATGCTGCGTAATCCCTCCCGCCTCACTGGCTGTGACGCGCGACGAACGAATTTTGTCGAGTAGCGACGTTTTCCCATGGTCGACATGCCCCATGACTGTCACCACCGGGGGACGACTCACCAGTTCCGACTGCTGGTCCTCTTCGCCCTGAATCAAGATTTCTTCTCGCTCCTGAATCGAGGCGCGTTCTTCAACCTCTGCGCCCATTTCGGTGGCGATAATAACTGCGGTTTCTTTATCAATCTCGTGATTGACCCCTACCATGACCCCGAGATTAATCAAGTGCTTAATTAAATCCGTCGCTTTCGCACCCAATTGCTCTGCGAGGTCCTTAACAATAATGGGACCACTAATCACCACTCGGCGTTGCACCGGCGGGATATTGGACTCCTGACGGGATGATTGGCTGCGATGATTCTTCTTACGGCGGTTGCCAAAGTGATCATCATCCAGCCAGTTCTTATTACCCTTTCGGTCGTCAAAACTGTTTGTGCGTCGGTCGCGATTGGGGCCGGCACTCCGACGATTTTGGTCCTTCCCAGGTCGATTGGCATTGGATGCCGCCGGCGGAACTGTTGGCCTGCCCGGCGTCTGCGGCCGTGGAGCTCCGCCCGGTCGCGGTGGTCCTCCAGGTCGCGGGGCTCCGCCCGGTCGCGGGGCTCCACCTGGCCGTGGGGCTCCACCTGGTCGTGGGGCACCTCCAGGACGCGGTGGCGCTCCCGTGGAACGCGCGTCAGGGTTTGGCCGTCCGCCAGTTCCAGAACTGCCTTGATACCGACTCGGCCCATTAGAACCACGATTGTATGACGGATTCGCATTTCCTGCCGGACGATTACCATTGTAGGGACGCGAATCAGAGCGTTCACTTGGGCGAGGGGGACCGCTTGGGCGAGTCATGGGAGGTCGCTCTTGGTGAACCGCCGGACGGCTTTCGGTGGTGGTCGCTACGCTTTTCGGTTTGGGTGCTGCGGGCGGAGCGCTCGGTGCCACCGGACCCGGCGTGGGAGTCGACACCGGCGTCGCGTCCATTTTGGGTTCGGGCGGCAGTTTTCCCTCCATGATGTCGCGAACCGTCTTGACCGCCTCCGGCTCCACGGTACTCATGTGGTTTTTGATGTTTTCCACCTTGAGACGATGTAGAAGATCGATTAGCCGTCGGCTGTCTAACTTCAGCTCCTTGGCTAGCTCGTACACCCTCACTTTGTCCTTGTCTTTTTCTGTCAAGAATAATCCCCCCTGAGCTTTTTCGCATCTCATCCAAGATGCGCCCACTAAAATCCTTATCTAATATCGCAATTACCGCGTGCGGCCCCATTCCTATCGCGTGGCCTAACGCCACCTTGGTGCCGATACGAACGAGCGGTATGTCGAGATCTTGGGCCCACAAGTGATACTTGCGGTACAACGACGGACCGGCATCCTCAGCAATAATTAACAGTCTGACCTGTTCACGCGTCATCGCCTGTGTGACCTGATTTTCCCCCGGCGCCATCTTCCCTGCGCGACGAGCTAATCCTAAAAGGTTCAACCATGACGCGGTCATGCTAAACCGCCTTCCAGATGTTGAAGAGCCTCAATCATATCGGGACTAAGTTCTACTTTAAGTGCACGCTCGAGTCGATGCGACTTCAACGCACTCTGTACGCACTCGTCACGGGGGCACAGATAGGCACCCCGTCCAGATACCTTGCCGCGTTGGTCGATAAGCAACGTCCCGTCTACCGTTCGTACAATCCGCACCAAATCACGCTTAGGCTTTGTGGTCATACAGGCAACGCACGTACGTAGCGGGACTTTCTTGACCGTCACGACCAAAATCCTCCTCGTTCCGCTTGCGACTCCGCCTTCAAGTCGACCCGCCATCCAGTAAGCTTAGCGGCCAATCGGGCATTTTGACCCTCCTTACCAATCCCTAAGGACAACTGGTTATCAGGAACCGTCACTCGTGCGGAACGTGTATTCTCTTCAATTACCACATCAGTGACATGTGCTGGCGATAAGGCGTTACTCACAAAGATCGCCGCGTCCGGGTCCCAAGCGATGATGTCAAGCTTTTCGCCCTTCAACTCATTGACTATGGCTTGCACCCTCTGCCCTTTAGCGCCGACACAGGCCCCAACTGGATCGACATTAGGATCTTCCGCCCACACGGCAATCTTGGTACGGGCTCCGGCTTCCCGAGCAATGCCTCGTATCTCTACAATGCCCTCATGTATCTCAGGAACCTCTAATTCAAAGAGACGCCGTATTAACCCGGGATGGCTTCTCGAAAGATAGACCTGCGGCCCCTTGGTGGTTTTCTTCACTTCAACAACGTACAGTTTCACTCGTTCATTAGAACGCAACAATTCACCGGGCACCTGCTCACTCGGCATTAAAATGGCTTCAGTCCGCCCAAGATCGATAAACACCAGTCCTCGTTCTACTCGCTGTACCATTCCGGTCACAATATCTCCTTCGCGCCCGGAATATTCATCGTAAATCATTCCCCGTTCCGCTTCACGAATCCGCTGAACAATGACCTGCTTGGCCGTCTGTGCAGCAATTCGCCCAAAGTTCTTGGGGGTAATCTCAAACTCGACAATGTCACCTTCGACTGCCCCAGGTTGAACGTCCCGGGCTTCGTCCCAACTCACTTCGGTGCGATGGTCTTCAACCTGAGCGACGACGGTTTTCTGCGCGTAGACTTCGGTCATCCCACTATCGCGATTGATTTGCACACGCACATTTTGCACGGAACCAAAATTGCGTCGATAAGCAGAGATCAATGCCGATTCAATGGCTTGGAAAAGGACTTCTTTGTCAACGCCCTTTTCTCTCTCCAAATCTTCTAGGGCCGTCATTAACTCCTGATTCATAGCGAATCCTCCTTAAACCGTCGTCAGCCCCTGTCAAGCGAAAAGAGTGGGCTCAAGCTCCCCACTCCGAGTCACCGACTAGGCTCCCGAATCCTCCGGTCAACGCGCAACCTCGTTCTCTTTCTACATCATACCACAATCCCTTAATTGCCCACAACTTCGTCTCTATGCCCAAATAGAGTGGCTTTCCATCAATAATCGCAGCGAGCCTCCTGCTGTGCCACGAGTGAACCACTAACCACCCCAAGGACACCATCCGTGACCGTTTCAGCCCCGGTGTTCGATATGACAGTCACCAGTCAGCAGGCTAAGGCCGTGGTTAAGGGGGTGGCCACCTCGTGGCTGGTCCCTAGAGACCGTTCGAAGACAAAGATTTGTTCGTCCAGGGCCGCCACACACCGCCAATGACTAAAGTAGTCACTGCCAAGAGCAACGCGCCAACAATAAAAGGGTGGTTTGGTGAAGAGACCAAAAGCGGTCCCGAGATGAGCGCCATTAGTGTCGCACCAAGTGTCCCGCTAGCCTGAAACCACCCCTGCATTTGCCCGTGGGATTCTTTCGGAGAGGCATCCATGACCGACGCGGATAGCGCCGGCCCGGTGAGACTCATAGCACCCGCTTCGGCCACGGAGACAAAAATTGATAACCATGCCGATCGGGACAACACGTAAATGGCGACTGTGCAGGCTTGCAGTCCCGTTCCCATCAAAATAATCCAGCGTCGAATCCCGACGCGATCAGCTAAACGACCACCATATATATTGAACAGCAACATCGGAATGCCAAACAGAGTAAACGACAGCCCAATCACCCATTTTGTCGCCCCCAGCCACTCCATATAGAGACTCCAACTGGTATCGTACATGCCCGTTAAACCCATCCAGGCAAACATTACCACAAAATAGGGCCACAGTTTTTTCAACAACAGCGTGCGTTGCCCTGCCGGCGCGGCCCGTACCCGCCTATGTGGCAGGTGTCGCGGCAAGGTGAGTAACGTCACTAAGGTCGCGCCGAGATTGAGAATCGCTCCAATCACGAAGGGGGCCCTGAGTCCAAGGCTGGCACCCGCCACGCCTCCCAGCATTGGGCCCACCGCAAATCCAGCACTTCCCGACGCTGACATCAGTCCATAAGCCCGTCCCCGGCTCTCTTCAGACACAACGTCGGCCACCAAGGCATTGGCCGCCGGAACGAGAGCGGCACTACCGATGCCTTGCAGTACCCGACAAAAGATATACCAAATCACGCTCCCATGAACAAGAAATCCGGCCGTACCCAGCGCTTCTACCACACTGCCGAAGACCATGAGGCGCTTGCGCCCTAATCGATCAGCCGTCGATCCCAAGATGAGCTGACCCACAAAGGACACTGCAGCATAAGAAGCCGCCATGAGTCCCATATCCCCGACCGGAAAGCCCCGCGAACGCACAAACTGTGGCAGGAGCGGCAAAATGGCGCCAAAGCCCGTCTGGACAATAAACACCGCAATCAGAGCCCCCCAAAAGGCCCTCGGATAACCTGCGGAGGATGATCGCGATGGCGTTGACGCCATCAGAAGAAGCCCAACTGACTGGTTTCTCCTAAGTCGCCCAGCGCACCATGCGCTTTCAATAAATCGATCACGCTCCGGGAAAGACGTGCACGCTGTCGCAAATCATCAATCGACAAAAACGGCGACTCTTGACGCGCCTCGATAATTTTTTCGGCCGCACTGACGCCGAGCCCGGGTAAGGCCGCAAACGGTATCAACAAACCGTTTCCTTCAATGGTAAATCGCGCCGCCGAGGAACGGTCTAGGTCAATGGGATAAAATTGCAGTCCACGAGCCAGCATTTCCCGCGCAATTTCAAGCACCGTGACCATACCCTTTTCCTTCGGAGACGCTTCATTGCCTTTGTCTTCAATAGCGCGCAGAGCTTGATTAACCCCACTCAACCCCTTAAGCACCGGCTCACTATCGAAATCTCCCGCCCGTACCGAAAAGTAAGTAGCATAATAGGCTAAGGGGTGGTGCACTTTGAACCAGGCAATCCGCCAACCCATCATGACATAGGCTGCAGCATGCGCCTTGGGAAAGAGATAACTAATGTGGCGACAGGATTCAATGTACCAAAGTGGCACTTGATGCGCCTTCATCAGAGCTTCTTGGTCCGGGTGAAGTCCCTTGCCCTTGCGCACCGCTTCCGAAATTGCAAACGCCTGTTTCGGCGGAATTTCCTTTTGTAAGAGATAGGTCATGATGTCGTCACGGGTCGCAATGACCTCACTCAGCGTTGCCACTTTGTCTCTGATAAGGTCTTGCGCATTGTTGGTCCATACCTCGGTACCATGGGAGAGCCCGGAAATGCGCACCAGTTCGGCAAAACTTTGCGGGCGTGTTTCCACTAGCATTTGTCGGACAAATCGCGTCCCGAACTCTGGAATGCCCAAGCTGCCCACGGACGTCCCGATATCTTCTTGACGCACCCCCAATGCCTTGACGTCACTAAAGAGACTCATTGTCGCCGGATCCTGAAACGGGACCTCATTGGCCTTGATTCCGGTCACATCCTCTAACATCCGAATAGCCGTCGGATCATCATGCCCAAGGAGGTCTAATTTGAGTAACCGACCTTCAATGGCGTGATAGTCAAAATGCGTCGTCACCACGTCTGACGTCTTATCATCGGCCGGCCTTTGCACTGGTGTAAATCGATACACGTCCTCATCAATCGGCACCACCATCAGACCTCCTGGATGTTGACCGGTGGTCCGCTTGACACCTGTGATGCCTGCGGCTAACCAATCGACCGCTGCAGGGCTCAATTCCCGACCCGTTTCTCTCTCCCAAGCTTTCACCAATCCAAAGGCGGTCTTTTCCGCGATAGTCGCAATGGTTCCTGCGCGAAATACGTGCCCTTTACCGAATAAGACCTCCGTATAGCGATGAATCTCCGGTTGATATTCACCAGAGAAATTCAAGTCAATATCGGGCACCTTGTCTCCCTCAAATCCCAAAAAAGTTTCAAAAGGGATATCCTGCCCATCTCCAATCAAATCCGTCTGGCACTGGGGGCAGGCCTTGGCCGGCAGGTCAAATCCGGATCCCACGGTACCATCGCTGACAAACTCGGACCATTGGCATGACGGACAGCGATAATGTGGGGGAAGCGGGTTTACTTCAGTAATATTCAGAAACGTCGCTACCAACGACGATCCTACCGAGCCTCGCGAACCTACGAGGTATCCATCGTCAAGAGATTTCTGCACCAACCGATGGGCAATATAATAAATACTCGAAAACCCATTAGACACGATCGATTGCACCTCTTTTTGCAATCGAGCCCGTACCACCTCGGGTAACGGCGTACCATATAGAGCCTCGGCCCGACGATATGGCTCTTCGGACACCACTTTCTCGGCCTCTGGCAACTTAGGAGAAAATAATCCGGTGGGCACCGGCTGCACCTCTTCTAAGGCATCAAGCACGCATTCGGGCGCGGTATAAATCACTGATTCTCGACGATCATCGGACAAAAACCCAAAGTCCTCGTGCATTTCTCGAGCCGACCGCAAGTGCAAGTTATCGTGGCGGTCATGTAACTCACCCTTCGCAGTCGCGGCCAAAATTTCTCGATAAATATGATGGTGTGGGAGAAGATAATGTGCATCAGATACCGCCGGCACAGGTCGTCCGGCCTCCTGACCCCAGGTAATCAAGTCCTCAATATAAGCCTTTACAGCGTCGTCACCATCTAACAGCCCCTCGGCGCTGAGCCCTTGGGCTGCTGTGGGCGGCACTATTTCCCAATAGTCATAAAATCTGGCAATCGCATCCCTCTCCGAACTGCTCGCGTTACGAAATAGGGCGTCCGCCACCTCACCACCATGAAACGGAGAGCCCACTAACCAAAACTCCCGGCCACTCTCAATCATCTGCCGTGGAATGCGCGGTACCCGATGGAAATAATTCAAATGAGACTCCGACACCAATCGGTACAGTTCCTTCACGCCCGCCTGGTTCTTAATCAACAACACTACGGGAATAGGACGACCGACCGTATGGCTTACCTCCATCGCCTCTCCTACCGCCAATCCGGGTTGACGACTTTGCAATTCGCGCACTAACCGTAAAGCCAAATAAGCGGTCGCTTCAGCATCTGCTAACGCTCGGTGATGCTGAGTCAAGGAAATTTTAAAGTGGTCGGTCAGCGGTCCCAATCCATAGCTCTTGAGGCCTGGGAAGACCGCTCGAGCCAAGGTTAGCGTGTCAAGGACCACCGGATCAAATGGTCTTTCCGGCAAATATTTGTCGATTCCCGCCCGCAAGTATCCTAGGTCGAACCGGGCATTATGTGCCACCAGCACACTATCAGCGACAAATTCGCTAAACTCCCTATAGAGGATCTCTTGCGAAATTCCGTCCACCAACTCTTCCGCTTTGATGCCCGTGATTCGAGTGGTCTCAGAAGAAATCGACCGCTCGGGTCGTATAAGACGGTGAAATGTCTCCTTGACGACTCCGTCCACTACGCGCACCGCGCCCAACTCCAACACCTGGTGGGAGCGCGGACTGAGACCGGTAGTCTCCACATCAAAGACCACCCACGATTTATTCATCCACTCGGTTGCGTGGGGGCCTGTCAGCGGAGTAACCACGGTATCCACCATGTTGACCTCCACCCCATAAATGGGGCGCACACCCGTCTTTTTGCCTAATGTTTCTGCTTCGGGATAGGTTTGTAGCACGCCATGATCTAAAATCGCCAACCCTTTCATCGCGGCTGCGCTGGCGCCCTCATAGAGATCACGGGCACTCACCAAGGCATCCATAGCGCTCATCTTTGAATGGGCATGCAATTCAATGCGAGGGCGATCATCCGGCGCAAATCGCACGGGTGGCGTCGACGGAGCACCGTCCTTCACGCGCATCACTTGTTCCTCCGTAAACTTGTCCACTTCCAGTGTCCCTCGCAAGGCCACGAAGGACCCAGCTGACCATAAGTCGTCGGCATAGCGGCGACTGCCGCGCCGCTCAGTAAACTTAGCGCGAATCGCGCCAATATCATCGGTAATGGTCCAGGTAAAGTGTCTAGAGCCATCGCGTGACTCCCGATACGATTGAGTCACCACTTCACCTGCCACGACAATATCTCCACCACTCGGAATCCGGTCTAAGGAGATCGCCTTGGTGACGTCCACTGGTCGGCCGATGCTCTCCTCAATTTTCTTTTGCATGAGGGGAGGGCCCACCGCCACCGGCTCGTCCGGAGTGGGCGGAGCCATATCCAGCACCTCGGTATCTATGACGTAGCGCTCCAAGGCGTCCACTTCGCGCTTCAGCCTCCCTGCCCCTCCCCATTTCTCAAACACCGTCAGAGCCAACGAATTGGAAAACCGAATGACAATATGGGAATCCAAAATCTCTATTGGTTGGTCACTCAACATCGCCGAAAGCGTAGGTCCAATGGCATGGCGAATAGCGTCTATGGGGCTGGTTAAGAACGTCTCGCTTCCCACGAATTCCACCGACTCGCCAAAATCTTTACTCAGCTGTTGTGCAAGAGGCGACAGTTCCTGCTGCCATTCCCCTTGGCCAGTGCTGCGATATACCACTCTGATGTGACTCGCATCCCGGTGTACTTCCACCACTTGCAGCGGCTCCCCCTCGAATCCCTGGGCCCGCTGCCACTCCACAAAGCGATTGACTGCCATGATTCACCTCAAATAATGCCGATTAAATCCGTGGGATTTCGCGTATTATTTCCCAGTACATCCGAATGCGTGCCGAAAATCCTTTTACAAGGCCTAACTTCTCTTCTTTCACGACTTGAGTGACGTCTCGCAAAACCACCTCACGGGGCGAGATGCCCAAGCGCTTTAACTGACGATGCAGTTGCAACTCCACCCCGTATCCGGCCATGTCGATATGTTCAAACCCTACAAGAAGCTGCCGTCGCAGCGCGCGCTGTCCTGAAAGAAACGGGGCCAATGCCTGCGCCCAGTCGGTCGAAGCGCGGCCTCCTTCAAAGATGCCTACCGTCGCCTCCGTCTCTCCACCCATGACCGGCACAATCAGTTCCCGCACGTGATCGACGGTGAGACCCACCAAATCCGCGTCTAAAAATAACACCACGTCACCTTGGGCGATCGCGGCCCCCGCCTTCATGGCTCCGCCTTTACCGACGTTTTCTGGCATCGCCACGACAATGGCGCCCCCTGTTCGAGAAACCTGCGCCGTGTCATCCGTCGACCCATCGTCGACCACAATAATCTCGCCAATTTCGGGGACCTCTTTCAAGACGTTCAACACCGACAGGACGTTTTGCGCCTCATTATAAGCCGGCACAATCGCCGACACTGGACCTCGCATCACACCACCCCTACCACCACTAGATGCGGAACTTGTCTTCAATATGCACGGGCGAACAATATGCGTTCTTGTCCCCGATCCGCGCACACAATACATCCGCTCCCTTGAGGCACAAGATCGAGCGGCAAGCAGCGAATGGTCATCCCGGTGGCCTCTTTAAGCGTCGCTGCACAGCTTTCTTGACCACACCAGTCCCCCTCAAAAAACCCGCGGTAGCCATATTGAGCGGTCTCTTGATAACGGACTACTGCAACCGTTCGCTCTTTCAATTGGGCGTAGGCTTGATCAAAATAGGACTGCTGAATCTCCTTTAGACGCTCCTGCACACGCACTTTCAAGTCCGTTCGCTCCACCACTTCTTTTGTTCCTAGATCGCGCCGTGCCAAAACCACCGAATCGGCCGCTAAATCTCGCGGTCCGACTTCGATCCGTAAGGGCACCCCACGCATCTCCCAGTCGTTATACTTATATCCTGGAGTATACTCATTACGGTCATCCACCCGCACACGGGCAATATCACCCAGGTCATGAGCGATTTGGTGCGCGAAGTCGACCACTGCCGCTCCCTCATCACCTCGCGCAATCGGCACAATCACCACCTGCACCGGTGCTACCCTCGGAGGAACGCGCAGCCCTTTATCATCCCCGTGTACCATGATGAGTCCACCAAGCATTCGCGTACTCGAACCCCAAGACGTGGTCCAACCAAATTTTTGAATGCCATCTTCGTCAAGAAACTGTATATCAAAAGCTTGAGAAAAATTTTGCCCTAAAAAGTGCGACGTGGCGATTTGTAAGGCTTTGCCATCTCCCATCAACGCTTCCAAGGTATAGGTTTCGATTGCTCCCGCAAACCGCTCTCCTGCGCTCTTGCGGCCTGCCACCACCGGGATGGCTAGCTCCTCTTGGATTACGCGCCGATAGATTTCTAGCTGCTGCAGAGTTTCGGCTTCGGCTTCATCGGCCGTTCGGTGCACGGTATGGCCCTCTTGCCATAAAAATTCCGTCGTCCTCAGAAACGGTCGCGTCGACTTCTCCCATCGCACCACATTGGCCCACTGATTCATCAATACGGGTAAGTCCCGATAACTCTGTATCCATTTAGAATACATCGCTCCAATGATGGTCTCTGAGGTGGGTCGAACCGCCAAACGCTCTGCTAAAGGCTCATCCCCGCCGTGAGTGACCCAGGCTACCTCGGCAGAAAAACCCTCCACATGCTCAGCTTCTTTAGTTAAAAGGCTTTCCGGGATCAGGAGCGGGAAATACGCGTTCTCATGACCAGTGGCACGAAATTCGGCATCCATCGCCGCTTGAATGAATTCCCAAATGCGATAGCCATAGGGCTTAATCACCATAAACCCCTTGACAGGCCCATAGTCTACCAAGTCTGCCTTGGTAATCACATCAACGTACCACTGCGAATAATCAACCGATTTCGGGGTGATCTCCTTGAGAACTTTTTCCACCAACGCGAACCTCCTCAGCAGCATCCTGAATTTCCTTCCATAATTCCTCAACCATGTCCTCTTGCTCCACGCGCCGGACAATCTCTCCGTGCCTATAAATGAGGCCCATGTTCTTCCCCCCCGCGAGACCCACGTGCGCCTCCCGTGCTTCTCCGGGGCCATTCACCGCACACCCCATAACAGCCACCGTAATGGGCTCCTTAATCGTTGCCATGCGCCGCTCCAACTCATTGGTGACCGGCCACATTTCGAATTGCAAGCGGCCACAAGTCGGACAGGCCACTAAGTTAGCCCCCCGTTGACGCAATTCGAGGCTCTTTAGGATCTCCCATGCGACTCGGATTTCTTCTTCTCCCGGAGCGGTAAGGGAAATCCGAATGGTGTCGCCAATGCCCTCAGCTAACAAGGTGCCAATACCAACGGCTGACTTAATGGTTCCTTGAAATAGCGTACCGGCCTCCGTTACTCCTAAATGCAAGGGATAATCATAACGCTTGGCCATCAAGCGATAAGCCGCCAACATAGTCGGCACATCCGAGGCCTTCAAGGAGACCACAATATTGTCGTAGTCCAGGTCATTTAAAATTTCGATATGCTTGGCCGCTGAGGCGACCATCGTTTCCGCCGTCCGTCCTAAGTCCTTTAACAACCCCTTTTCGATCGATCCTGAGTTGACCCCAATCCGAATCGGAATGTCGCGTTCCTTAGCAGCCTTGACCACGCTCTCGACACGGTCTCGATTGCCAATATTTCCAGGATTAAGCCGCAATTTATCGACACCTTGACGTATCACTTCTAATGCTAAGCGGTAATCAAAGTGAATGTCGGCCACCACCGGAATCGGCGATGCTTGAACAATCGGGCCTACTGCGAGTGCGGCTTCCATATCCGGCACCGCGACGCGCACAATTTCGCATCCTACGTCCACGTAACGCTTAATCTCGTCAACGGTACTTTGAACGTCACGCGTATCCGACTTGGTCATACCTTGTACACGTACCGGAGCGCCACCGCCAATGACCACATCACGTACTCGTACACTTTTTGTCATAATCTGCTCCCTTTCGTTTGCTTGACCGTCATCTCTCTATATCTTAGCATCCTCTGGAAGGATTCACTACTAACCCCCGGTTCAATGAATGTATTGGACTACTTCATGGTAGGTCACGAATACCACAAACACGATCAAGAGCGCCATCCCGACAAGGTGAATCATACTTTCGTGGTCGGGATCCATAGGCCGACCTCGTATTGCTTCAATGCCGATGAGAAACAGTCGGCTGCCATCGAGTACCGGCACCGGCAAAACATTAAAGAGGCCCAAATTTAGCGAGAGCGCCGCGGCTAAGAGTAAAAGATACGCCAGTCCGGCGCGCGCGGCCTGCCCCACCATCACGGCAATCCCGACGGGGCCCGCCACATCCGACATAAAGTGGGTGTGACCTGTCACCATATTGTACAGTGCAACAAACCATTCTCCGGTCAATTGTACTGTTTGCACAATGCCGGTCTTCACGGAATTAATGATTCCTTGATGGACTACCACGCGTTGCATTTCGATCCCAATCAATCGCTCTTTTAAGCTTTTATCATATCGAGTGTGAACCAAACGCGTAAACTGGCGATGCCCACGGGATACAGTCACCCGTATCAGGTCTTTGGCGTGAGCAGCGATGGCGCTTTCAAGTTGTGTGTAATTCGACACTCGTGTCCCATCGATGGCCACAATACGGTCTCCTGACCGTATACCCGCGGCAGCTGCAGGATAGTGAGGCATTACATGAACCACCATGGTCGTAACCGTGGGGACACCAACCGGTCCATAGAGCACCACGTAGAGCAAAAAGGCTAACAACAAGTTCATGATGGGTCCTGCAAAAATAACCAGAAATCGTTCCCATAGGGGGCGATTGGTATAAACTCTCGGATTATCAGATGCTTGCCCATCCATTCCCGCGACGCGCACATAACCCCCCAACGGAATAATGCGCAAGGAGTATTGCGTTTCCCCAAAACGACGAGTAAAGATGTGCGGGCCAAACCCTAACGAATATTCGTCGACCGGCATGCCAAACGCCTTGGCTACAAGAAAGTGGCCAAGCTCGTGTACCGCCACTAAGACTCCAAATACCAAAACAATGGCCACAACCGTTAGCACTCTCTCGCCCCCATTTTAACGCCTCGACCGAACCTTCTCTATTGATTGACTCGCAATCTGTCGCCCCCACTGGTCGATCCTGAGCACATCCTCCACCGTATTGACCGTTAGATTCTCCGACACACGGCTAAGACTCTCTTCGACAATATGGGCGATATCGAGAAACCCTACCTGGCCCGCTAGGAATGCGGCCACCGCCACCTCATTGGCTGCGTTCAATACGGTAGGGTACACCCCCCCCTCCTCACCAGCTCTCCGCGCCAGCGCCAAACATTGAAATGTCTCGAGGTCCGGCTCCTCGAAGTGTAGCGTGGTTCCTGGCCACGTGACGCCCGGCACATGGAGCGGCAAGCGCTCCGGCCACGCTAGGGCTACCGCAATTGGCACCTGCATATCGGGCACTCCCATTTGCGCCATGGTCGCCCCATCGACGAATTCTACCATTGAATGCACCACACTTTCGGGATGTACCACCACGTCTATGCGGTCATAGGGGGCATCAAACAAATGATGAGCTTCAATCAATTCCAATCCTTTGTTCATCAGGGTGGCTGAGTCAATGGTAATTTTCCGTCCCATCACCCAATTAGGATGAGTAAGAGCCTCGAATATGGTAATATCAGCCAATTCCCGTTGACTACGGCCGCGAAATGGCCCGCCGGAGCAGGTTAACACGATGCGTCGCAGCGGTTGGTCTGATGCAAGACACTGAAAAATCGCGGAATGCTCACTATCCACAGGAACTAGGCTACCACCTGATTGCCGAGCCACCTGCCGAACCAGATCGCCTGCGGCCACTAAGGTTTCTTTATTGGCTAAGAGCACTCGCATTCCTCGTGCTAGCCCACATAAAGTTGGAGTTAATCCGGCAAATCCACTCATGGCGGCTAAAAGGTCAGTGGCTGGTGAATCGCCAATCGCCTCCATCATGGCTGCTTCACCGCTCAGCACCCGCGGCCCATGGCACTCATTCACTTCACGCTGCAGCAGTGCTCCTTGGGCCTCATCAGTGAGCGCGACCCAGCGAGCCCCCATCGCTTTGCCCATCTCATAAAGACCCTTCCGATTCTGGTGCGCCACCAGCCCATCAATGACAATCCGATCTCGGTGTTGCTCAAACACCTTGAAGAGACTCTTGCCAATAGACCCCGTGGCCCCCAGCACCACCAGTGATGTTGGTTTCACCTGCAACTCCCCTTCTGTGTCGGCATGAGCTACTCGCGGCCATCCAATACTCGACGTGCGGCGTTGAGCATGACCGCCGTTAAGGGTCCGATTATGACACCTTTTGCCCCGAACAAGCGGATCCCCATATACAGGGAAAATAATACCACGACTGGATGCAGTCCGGTGCCATGGCCCACTAACCGAGGCTCTAATACCTGGCGCACAAGCGCCACCACTCCCAGTACCATCAGCAAGTGGACTCCCAGTGTCCACTTCCCGACCAACATGGCAAACCCCGCCCACGGCACCAATAATACCGTGGGTCCCATAAAGGGTACCATGTCCAACAAGCCAGCGGTCAATCCAATGAGGACGGCATACGGTGCCCGAATTACCAAAAGGCCTGCCATGGTGGCGAGTCCGGTCACCGAGACCAACACCATCTCCGCCCGGAGAAACCCGACGATACCGTCCATCACATCTGTCGTAAGCGGCCCGATTTGGGATTGCAAGCGAGGGGGGGCACTTTTTTTGGCAGCCAATATCATGAGGCCATAGTCCCGAAGCATGAGAAATCCAGCGACCAGAGCGACGATGGTCATCAATCCCAGTTCCGGCAGTTGGACCAAAAGATGGGCCAGGCTACGTAAAACAACCGAAAGAACATGGTAGAGTGAGCGCAGCTCCGAATTCATGCTTTCTCGACCCAATCCGAGATGACTACGAATGTTGTTCCAGCGCTCTAGATATAAATCTAAGTGCCACGGCCGGGCATGAACGTATTTCGGTAGTCGCCGGCTCAATTCGATCAGTTCTGTCGTTAGGAGAAACACCATCGCCGCGACCAGTGCCAAAACAAAGGCGACAGCCGACGCCAATACCACGACCACTGACGCCATGCGCCCTAGACCCCATTGTTGGAGTTTAGCCACGAGCGGAGCGAGCAACACCGCCAGCAGAGCCGAGATCATAAATGGCATCACATATCCAGCGCCCCAGCGCCAGAACGCATAGCAGACGACGATTAATCCTGCCCATATTAATATACGTTGCCAATAGCGGCGGTCCCGAAGCATAAGTCACCTCGGTACTAGCGTATGCCCAAGCCTTTCAATAAATAATAGGCAAACGGAAGGGCTAATAAAGCAGAATCAAACCGGTCCAAAATCCCTCCGTGGCCTGGGAGTAAGGCGCCTGAATCCTTCACCCCGACATAGCGTTTAAATTGCGATTCTAAGAGATCTCCAACCACTCCCACAACGCTGACCACGACAGCAAATATGGCCGCATCATACCAACGCAGGTGAATCAGTGGAGCCACCACAATTCCAATAATGACGGCACTCACGACTCCACCTATGGTACCTTCCCAGGTTTTTCCTGGGCTCACGTGAACCATCAACTTATGCCGCCCCCACTGTCGTCCTACAAAAAAGGCCATAGCATCGGTCGCCCAAATGACGACGAAAAAGGCAAAAATCACCAAACGCCCGTATTCCAAATTTCTCAGAGCCACTAAAAAGGAAAACAATACTCCTATGTATAAACTTGCCCAAGCCGTCGTTAACGCCCCTTCAAAACTTGATGCCTCACGGCCCAACACCACCGCCCCGACGACCACCAATAAAAGGCCAGCCAAAAGTCCCCATGCCAACGGCCAATGTAGGGTCTGACACAAAAGGATCGCCCAGACCCAGGCCAATCCCATACGGGCGAAAAAGGTCATCCCATGCGTATGAAACATTTTTTGTACTTCATAAACCGCCACGGCCTCAAATATGGCGGTCGCGATAACGAGTGGCCATCCGCCCAAGTACATAAGCACAAGAAGAATGGGAATACCAATGACGGCGGTAATTGTTCGGCGTAGTAACACGCTTTTCTCTCCTATCCTAACCCACCAAACCGCCGATGGCGGGAGTGATATTCTTCAACCGCTCGTTTTAAGTCGCGAGGACCAAAGTCGGGCCAAAGAACATCCGAAATATAGATCTCTGCATATGCCAACTGCCAGAGCAAAAAGTTAGACAATCGATATTCGCCGCTAGTACGAATCAAAAGGTCAGGGTCGGGCAAGCCAGCCGTATCCAAAAATGTGGCAAAGTCATCCGCGCTTAATTGCGTTTGCTCAGGGCACTCGGCCCGCCACCGAGTGACGGCCCGCAGCATTTCGTCTCGAGCACCATAGTTCAACGCCAGGTTCAGAATCATGCCCGTTTCTTCGACAGTCTCTTCTTTAGCCCACCGCAAGGAATTCTGCGCCTTTTCTGGCAACTTGGAGACGTCACCAATGGTACATATCTTTACGCCCTCAGCCTTCAATTCCGGAGTCTCTAGCGCCAAAAACTCAACCAATAGGGACATCAGAACATCCACCTCAGCGCTCGGTCGAACCCAGTTTTCGGTGGAAAATGCGTACACCGTTAAAACCTCAATACCCATCTGGCGTGCCTCTTTAACAATCGGTTTTAGGGCCTTCACCCCTTCTCGGTGGCCAAAGGGGCGGTCCTGACCGCGGCGTTCAGCCCATCGTCCATTACCGTCCATAATGATGGCTACATGTTTGGGTACCGGTGCTTCGGCCATCGGAGAGACATCACCCTGAGATTGGGGACTTTTCATCCACATCCTCCTTTATTCGCGAAAAGGCTATGGTGTCATAATATCCTTTTCGCGACCTTCCGCGACTTGTTCTAGATCTTTGATGTACCGATCCGTCAGATGCTGAATATCATTTTGCCCACGGCGCTCGTCGTCCTCGGTTAAGTCGCCCTCTTTTTGCGCCTTCTTTAACATGTCTACCGCCTCTCGGCGCACGTTACGAATAGCAACCTTGCCCTCTTCTAAGTGGCGTTTCAATTGTTTCACTAAATCTCGGCGCCGCTCTTCCGTCAAAGACGGAACATTGACCCGCAACAAGGCCCCATCGACACGGACGGACACCCCTAAGTCAGCCCTCATAATGGCCTTTTCAATACTGCCCGTTGCCGTCTTATCAAAGGGCTGCACCACAAGCACCCGTGGCTCCGGCGCACTCACCGACGCCAGGTGCTGCAACGGTGTGGTAGCTCCATAGTACTCCACCGGAACTTTCTCTAGCAGTGCGGGGTGGGCGCGTCCGGCCCGCATCCCTGCTAAGTCACGAACAAACGCATCCACCGACTTTTGCATATGCTCTTCACTGTTTTTCACAATCTCTTTTAGCGTCAACGCTGGCCACCTCCTACATAGGTCCCTATTGGCTCACCTAACACGACCTTCAAAATATTTCCGTAGGTATTCATGTTGAAGACCACAATCGGAATATTGTTATCCATACACAATGAGGTTGCTGTCGCGTCCATCACTTTAAGATTCTCTTTGAGGACGTCTAAATACTCAATTTCGTCCAATTTGCGTGCATTGGGATTAGTGCGCGGGTCTTTATCATAGACGCCCGCCTCCTTGGTCGCCTTAAGCATCACATCGGCTTCAATTTCAGCGGCACGCAAGGCCGCAGTGGTGTCCGTGGAAAAATAGGGATTCCCATTTCCTGCCGCAAAAATTACCACTCGACCCTTTTCAAGATGGGTCATTGCGCGGCGACGAATATATGGCTCGGCAACCTCTTTCATCTCAATGGCGGTTTGTACCCGCACCACTACACCATGCTTCTCCAACGCATCCATCAAGGCTAACGCATTAATCACGGTCGCTAACATTCCCATATAGTCGGCCGTGGCTCGATCCATTCCCTTACTTGATCCCGATTGGCCACGCCAGATATTGCCACCGCCAACCACAACCGCGATTTCAACGCCAAACCCTAACACTTCCTTCACTTGTCGGGCAATGCTGTCCACCACCGTGGGATCGATGCCAAAGCCCGCAGTGCCAGCCAATGCTTCACCAGAAAGTTTCAACACGACACGCCGATATTTCGGTTGTTGCGACACCACATTTCCTCCTTGATTCCGACTGGGTCAGGCCTTCACTTAAGACAAAAGGGCACCGCGTGCCCCTTTCTCTTAGTCTTCAGCGCTTACGGACTCTGATTGAGCATCTTCGCCACGTTCATATCGTACAAATCGCCGCACCTCGATTTGTTCCCCTAAACGGGCGATGTGCTCTTTAATCCATTGATCCACCGTTAAGTCCGGATTCTTCACATACGGCTGTTCTAATAAACAAATTTCTTTATAAAACTTGTCAATCCGACCCGCGACCATCTTTTCGACAATCGCCTCGGGCTTCCCTTCATTTAGCGCCTGCTGACGCAAAACCTCCCGCTCATGCTCCAACTCATGACTGGCAACCTCTTCACGACGCACATAGAGCGGGCGGGCCGCTGCGATATGCATGGCGACATCGTGCGCCAACCCCTTAAAATCAGCCGTATTGGCGACAAAGTCTGTTTCGCAATTAATTTCCAACAATACACCAATCCGTCCTTGCGAATGGATATAGCTTTCAATCAATCCTTCCGTGGCGTGACGCCCAGCCTTCTTGGCCGCTGCGGCTAACCCTCGTTCTCGAAGTATGTCGATAGCGCGTTCCATCTGCCCGTTAGCTTCTTCCAATGCCTTTTTACACTCCATCATTCCTGCGCCCGTTCTCTCGCGCAGAGCCTTCACATCTTGTGCCGATATCACCAAATATCCTCCTCGTAAGGAAGGCGACCTTCCGGTCGCCTTCGCCTTCTATCGTTCCGCGTACTATTGGGCCGCTTCCTCAACCTCATCTTCAGGGGAAAGAGTTTCTCCTTGGCGGCCTTCAATCAAGGCGTCAGCCATCTTAGCTGTTAGCAAACGCACAGCTCGAATAGCATCATCGTTTCCCGGAATCACATAATTAATTTCATCGGGATCACAGTTGGTATCCACAATACCGACGATAGGAATGCCTAACTTCCGGGCCTCCGTAACCGCAATGTGTTCTTTGCGAGGATCCACCACAAACAACGCCTGCGGTAGATCACGCATCCCCTCAATACCACCCAAATATTTCTCAAGCTTCTCTTTTTGCCGGGTGAGCGAACTCACTTCCTTTTTGGGAAGACGTTCCCACTGACCCGAGGCCTCTTGCTCCTTTAGTTCAGCCAGACGCTTGACACGTTTTTTAATCGTATCAAAGTTCGTCAACATTCCACCTAACCAACGTTGATTCACAAAGAAGTCGCCTGAGCGTCGAGCTTCTTCCGCGACCGCCTCTTGGGCTTGTTTTTTCGTTCCGACAAAAAGAATTTTTCCGCCATCCATCCCTAATTGGCGAACAAAATTATAGGCGTCATCCACCTTACGCACGGTCTTCTGCAAATCGATAATATAGATGCCGTTACGTTCGGTAAAAATGTAAGGCTTCATCTTGGGGTTCCATCGTCGGGTCTGGTGCCCAAAGTGCACTCCCGCTTCTAACAACTGTTTCATCGATACGACTGACATAGAGTCCTCCTGGTTAGCCTCCGCAGTCCGACAACATCACCAGGGCTGGACTGCGTGCTAGATTTAGCCATCTCTGACAAGAGATCGCCCATGGTATTATAGCACAATTGCTTTTAGCGCAGCAAGGCCTGACTTGACCCCCGCTTACACGTCGACATGAACCGTCACCGGGATCGGAAGTTTATAGACATCAACCCACAATCGGAAGGATATCTCTGGACCTATAATGCGTCGAAAATTCTGCTCCGTGATAAGAGTCCGGGGGTGCACCTGTTCGGACAAGTAGTATGCGATTTGTCCATCAATTTGTTGTGTCAGATGGCGAACAATCTGGTCACTGAGAGTTTTAGGCAGTACGATCTCCATCCCCCCCACAGAAACACTGACTCCATTGACAAGGTGGTAGAGATCGCGCTCAATAATCGGATGTAGTTTCCGCAAAGCCTCCGTGCGCACCTGAGGCCACTGACGCACAGTAGCTCGTTGAACCTCAGACAATGTAGCCCTTACTTCGTTCTGTGGAATCGTGATAGCCATTCCGATGCCATAAATGTAGACCACTTCGACCATGAGCGTCAAAATCATACCAAGGACGACGCTTTTAAGAGCCGCTCGAGTCGCTGCCGTACCCCCTCACCACCTTCGGTCCAGGTTAATCCTGTCTATGGTCATTAATATGCCCAACTGCCTTAACCCAGACGAGTGCCAAGAAGTACCCTACTTGGTATCAAAGAAGCCGCCCGTAGGCGGCTTCTTCTTAGACCATGGGCAATTCCACTCGGCGTCGCGGTGCCGGAGGCGAGACCGGGCCGCCCACTTGTTGCCCAGTCAAATAAAAAGTTTTAGCCGCGGTAATACGCACCGGCACAAACCGATCAATCAGATCTTGCGCTGGATCGCGATCAATCAGTACCACCTTATTGCTGTGCGTACGACAAGCCCACACCTGATCGTTCTTCCTGCTTAACCCTTCAACCAGCACCATTTCTTCTCGACCAATCAAGGCCTGATTCGCCTCATAGCTAATTTGATATTGCAATTCCATCAGCCGATTAAGTCGGTCTTTCTTGATGGGGTTGGGCACCGGGTCGCGGCCCTCCCATCGTGCCGCTGGCGTTTTCTCCCGAGGTGAATAGATAAACGTAAATGCAGAATCATAGCGAACGTGACGCACCAAATCCAACGTCTCTTGAAAATCCTCTTCAGTTTCTCCGGGAAAGCCGACAATAATATCCGTTGTTAGCGAGGCGTCTGGAATACTCCGTTTGACCCGCTCTATCAGATCCAAATAGGACTCCTTGGTATATTTGCGATTCATGCGCTTTAAAATCGGATTGGATCCCGCTTGTACTGGAAGATGCACATGGTGCGTAATTTTGTCTGATGCACCAATCACATCAATGAGCCGTTGGCTAAAATCACGTGGGTGCGATGTGGTATAGCGCAGCCACCGAACACCGTCAATCCGCTGTAGTTCCTCTAACAAATCCCCGAGATCCCGCGTTGGCGTCAGATCGTGACCATAGGAATTCACATTTTGACCTAGTACCGTGATATCCTGATAACCTTCTTGAGCCAGGGCACGAACTTCCTCAACAATCGGCTCCACATCGCGCGACCGCTCGCGCCCACGGGTAAACGGGACGATACAGTAAGTACAAAATTTGTCGCACCCATAAATGATATTAACAAATGCCCTCACCCCATCACTCCGGTGCGACGGCAAATGCTCAACCACTTCATCTCCAGCGGTTTTCCATACATCAATCAGCATTTCCTGTGACTCCTCCACCTCATCCAGCAATTCCGGTAGGCGGTGCAGGTTATGCGTACCAAAAACCAAATCCACCTGTGGTGCATGTTTTTTCAGCCAAGCAATGGTACCCGGCTCTTGAGACATACACCCCGCGACGGCTAATTTCAAGTCGGGACGCTGATCCTTTAATTGTTTAAGCTGCCCGATATACCCATACGCATGTTCTTCAGCCGACTCTCGAACGGCACACGTATTAATAACAATCAAATCGGCGTCTTTGTCCGTCATTGAGGGCCGATAGCCCAGATTGTCTAGCTGTCCCGCCATAATCTCGGTATCGCGCTCGTTCATTTGACATCCGTAGGTCTTAATAAAATAGCGGGGCTCCGCCATGTCATTCCCTCCTCCTAGCACCTCGTTAATGTCCCGAAAATATTGTCTCCCTATTGTACCATTGCAGCGCATCGCGAGAAACGCACACTTTATGGGCGACTCTCCACTATCCTCCCGCTTGGCGCAGCAAGTAAAATCCCGCCTCGGGACCAGTGAGCACCAATTCCGCGTAATCGGCATAGTCTCGCCGTTCAACAATCACCAATTCCCGATAAATCACCTTCCACACCTCATCGGCCGACCACGGCACCCGCACCGTCGTTTGACGCCTTTGCTGTCTAAGAGCCTCTGCAATGGCGACGGTGAGTCGCGGTAATCCGTCTCCCCGCAGAGAGGATATGGCAATGCCATCGCGAGGATAAGAGTGGTTATCAGACACGGCATCCCATTGGTTGTAGACTCTTATGCGGGGGAGCTTTTGCACCTGCAATTCCGTCAGAGTACTCGAAATGACTGCGCGTTGTTCGGCCACTGTTACGCTCGACTGAGGGTGTGCATTAATGACTTCAATCAAAAGGTCGGCATCTCGCAGTTCATCTAAAGTCGAACGGAAGGCGGCAATCAAGTGATGTGGCAATTGGTCAACAAAACCCACAGTATCACTCAATAAGATAGCACCAAAGTGGGGCACCATCATCCGCCTGACGGTGGAATCTAAGGTGACAAACAATGCATTGCCGCTAAGCTGCGGTCTTTGCGTCAATTGTGCATACAAGGTCGACTTGCCGACGTTAGTGTAACCAACGAGGGCCACTCGCGGTAGTTCAGTGCGGTGCCTGCGATGCCGCCTTTCCTCGCGGACGCGTTCAATCCGATCCAATTCTCGACTCAGTTGCACAATGCGGCGGTCCACCCGTCGTCGATCCAACTCCAACTGACTTTCTCCCGGGCCGCGCGTCCCAATGCCGGCTCCAGGACGCGAAAACCGCCGCGCGCTGCGCAACCGTGGTTCTAAATACCGGTATTGAGCGAGTTCGACCTGCACTTGGCCTTCTCGCGAGGACGCTCTGTGCGCAAAAATATCCAAAATCACTTGAGTCCGATCGAGCACCTGCACTTGGTCTCCTAAGGCACGCTGAATATTGAGCGCCTCCTTCGGACTTAACTCTCCATCGAAGACCACCATGTTAGCATGATCCATCTCGATCATGCTCTGCAATCGTTCCACAGCGCCCTGTCCTAACCCGGCCTCTGGAGTATCACGTGCCTGTGAAAGCCTTCCCACAATCTCAACCCCGGTGGCTTCAATTAGTGCTTGCAACTCCGCAAAGCGCCGACTCAGCCGCTGGCTGTCCATACCCTTTTT